>CAYTNI010000242.1:0-5253 GCA_964439115.1 uncultured Saprospiraceae bacterium | reverse complement strand
GATAAAAGGAACTGGGATAATCACTCCCAGAATTTAGGCAAGTCAAATGCTAAAGGCGAAGCATTTATCATTTCAAAAACGGATGAAGCTCCCCTGATTTGTGCTTCAAAAATGCCGAATAGCCGATACGCGCAGAACTTTCTGCCTTGCTTCCACCGTGGGGGTATTTTGGATATCCACCATAGATGCCTGGTAATGGGTGGCAACAGACCATTTTGGCGTTAAATAGTATCGGAGCCCTGCAGAAATACGAACATCTAGACTATTGGTAGAAGCAGTGACGGAACGATCAAGTTCGGCACCGGTGAAGGTGGCAGGGGTTATGGGCGTCGTGGCAGGATCCAGGAAAACCTGTCCGAAGGCGTTTCTAATACGCCACCAATAAACAGGAGTCAGCCCGGTTTCGACCGACCAGCGGCTACCCATCCTTCGCTCCAGGGTAAGGGGCAATTGCATCCCGTCGGTTTGGAAGGTCCAAAGGAAGCCTTGTTCTACACTTTGGGCAACGATATTGATATCCTCCTCGCCCGGATGGAGACTGCTCGTACCTGTATTGCCGGCACCAAACATTTCAACCCCCATGGAATTGCCGGTGATGGGGTAGTTTTCCGATGCGATTTGAAGCCCGGCGCGAAATTTCCACCGCTTTTTGAATTGACGTTCGGCAATCGGTCCTGTAGCTGCTGCGTTCCAGCCTGCCTGAATGTTTCGGCCAAAAGCCCCTTCCCAACCCCAGCGCCATTTGCCGGATTGAACCGGTTTGGTCTGCAGCTGAATGGAAGGTTCTGGCAAAAGTTGTTGCCGAGGGTATTTTGTTACTATAGGTTCGGCGGGTTTCACCAAGGCTGGCAGATTGAGCTCTTCAGGGGCAACCGCTTCGGTTTCCTCTGACTGTGGCGAAGGAATCAGCGGAGTGGTTTCCTTGGGCACCAACGAATTTTTTTCTGCTAAAATGAGTGACGATCCGGCTGAAATAGGCGTCTGGTTGGATACTGGTGTGCTGAATTCATTTGTAGAGCATTTTTCCGCATTTTCAACTTTATCAGAGCTGGTATTGGCGGCAATAGCGGCCACCGCTTTAGGGGGTTGGATTTCGGATTTGGTTGCCGGGGAGCGCATGAACAAGGCGAAACCAAGCAACAAAAAACCTATGGCGGCGCCAGACATCCAGAGCCAGGGCAGTACGCGGCGCTTCCGCTCGGATTTGACCGGCATTTCCACGTCCAGCAGCTCAGACATCTGCTGCCATCCTTTTTCAGCGATATCCTTGTTTTTATCCAGCATGGTAATTGATCTTAAAGTGATCTTGCATGAGTTCTTTTAATTTTTGTCGGGCATTCGAAAGATGCCATTTGGAGGTCCCTTCGCTGATATTAAGTTGTGCGGCAATTTCTGCATGGGCATACCCCTCGATGGCATAAAGCAAGAAAACCCTCCGGGAGGCATCAGGCAACATATCCACCAGTTTGAGCATATCTTCGTAATACAAATCGCCAAGAATCTGCGCCATTTGAGGGGTTTCCTGATCTTCCAACTGTAGGAAATGGACTTTTTCGGGTTGTCGCCTGAAATGGTCTGAAATGGCGTGGAAAACAAGGCGGCGAATCCAACCTTCCAGAGAACCCTTAAATCCGTAAGTGTCCAGTTTTTTGAACACCCTGAGGAAGCCATTATTGAGCATCTCGAGCGCCAGCTCCTGATCTTCAGTGTAGCGGCAAACCATCCTGTACATACTGTCAAAAAACCTCTTGTACAAAGCTTCCTGAAAATGCCGGTCATTGCGCAGGCAGCCCTCCACCATTTCACGATCTGTGTATGTCGGTTTCTTTACCATGAAAAATAATCAGCGCCAATCAGGAATTTATAGTTGCTACAAAAACAGTCAATACTTTCCAGAAAAACACAAGAAAAACAAATGTGTGGCCTTTTCTCAACAGCCGTTTTCTCCTGGTTCAGGCCACACATGTTTGGAATCTCATTTCACGATTATTTCACTAAAAAGGCATTGCGATTTTTTGTCATCAAAACATCATCCCCACACGCAGGGTCAGCCGTCGGTAATCTACATTGCGTACTTCCACATGCGGGCCAAAGAACGGGAACTCCTTGGTAAAACTTGCTGACTGGAAGATATAGCCCAGATCCATAGCCAAATTAATACCCTTGCTTGCCCCTAGGCGCCAGCCGAAAGCCGGATGCAGGCGAAAACCTCCGCGCGCTGCTGTGATAAAATTGTCGGCATCCCGTAGTGCAAATCCATACCCTCCTGAAAGTGAAATGTAGGGGGCATGTCGTCGGCTGATCAGGAAGCTGCGCCCTTCGCCGTACACGGAGAGAATGCGTTCACCGGAGTTTGGGTCAAGCATATCAAAGCCCACGCCCATTCCTGCGCCCAACAGGCGATTGAACTGAAACCCGGAAACGTGGTGCAGACCTATTCCCAACAAGGGACTCGTGACGTTCCGACCTCCGGCAAAGGCCACAAAACTGCTGTGATACCAGCCTTTTTCCCTGAATGCATAAGCCTTTTCCACTAAGGAACGCCCGGAAAGCGGAATGTAGCGATAGGTGGACGAAGGTGCCTTGATGGCAGGCAGGGACTCCGGCCTTTGATTGCGCCAGATTTCCTTGATTTCTTTTGCGGTAAATTCAATTTGTTCGCCGTTGCTAAGCTCCAGGATAAGGCCTTCAGGCGTCTCGTTTCGGATTTTCCCCTTGAACTGGCTGCCGTTGAACAACGTAATCCAGTCCACCAAAGAGGAAGCCTCTTCCTGAGAGAACCGCTCTACCCGAAGGATCTCTGCATCGGTGAAGGTCAACACCCGCCCTGCGCCGATATCTATGGTAAGGCTCTTGCCTTCCTCATATTCCTTAACGGCACCTTTGATAATGGCACCATTTTTCAAATACACTACATCCTGAGTAACCTGCTGTGCTAGTAACAGGCCTGAGCCTCCCCAACTCTGAAGGAGCATCCACAATGCGAGTAATACCTTGTAGCGCATGCCGGTCATTATGAATTTATGGGTACTACACTCAAACGCCGGAGATTGGCAGGGTCGGCAATATCAAATTGATACAATCCGTCTCTTCCGATGACCAGCGCAATATTTTTGTTGGGCAAAATGATGATGTCGTAAGCCGTAAATCCGGATACCTGTTGGAGCAGGCGGTCTCCAATGCGGTTTACATCTGTGCCGTCAAATACCTTTAACCCCTGGGTGTTTTCACATATATAAACCTCGCCGTCATAAACCGACAGTCCGTGCGGATTGTGCATAGGCCAGGTTTTGAGCAGTCTGGGGTTGGTGAGATTGCTGATGTCAATGACGTCCAGCTGGTTGATGAAATTTTGGCAGGCCGTACCATCCCGAAGGGTGACGTAGGCGCGATTGCCGTCCACAAATACGGGGTCACAGGCCTGGGCATGCTGAAAACGAGAGAGTTGTACGGGCTGTAGGGGGTTGGAAATGCTGTAGATAAACATACCCGTGTTGGAGCCGATAAACAACTGCTCTCCATACGGGAAAATGGTCTCGATACCCCAGCCGATATTGGTCACCCCGGAGGCAACCGGGTTGGCCGGCTGAGCGAGACTAAACACGCGGAGGTTAAACTCATCCACCGTATAGAGATACGGTCCTCCGGCGATGGTGAAACGAGCCATGGAGCCGCCAATGCCCACCGATGAAGGCGCCACAGATCCGGAGTTGGAAAAGTCTGACATACTACTTTCCAGGTTACTGGAAAAAACATCTACAAACAGTAGGTCATCCTGCATAAACCACGGCCCAAAACTGCCACAAGGTTCAATTCTCGTGGTGGGTGTTTCGCGGTATTCTACCAGATAGCCAAAATTCTCCCTGAATTGAAAGGCATTGGGGAAAACATTCTCGGTACGGCTGAGATACTGCGGAGCAGAGGGATTGGAAATATCAATAGCGACCAGGTCCACGTAATTGTCCGCATATAAAATATTATTCCTCACGGCCATATCCACATTGCCGGGGATGGGCAGAAAGGCTAGTGGGACGGGCTGCTCAGGATTGCGGTTGTCCAAAACATGAATACCCTCCTGAAGTTCGTTGATGAAGAGGTAATCCTGGTAATAGTAAATCTTTCCCGGATTTTTGAGCGCCCTGGCCGCCTCAGTCTGTACGGGTTGCCGCATTTCTGCAGGTAAAACATATACGGGTTCGTACATGATATAAGTGCTGGAGGACACACACTTGTCTCTGAGGCACCCGCTAAAGCTGATTGCGATGGTGATGGCTGCCGCCAGGGGAAGGATTCCGAGCCAAATTCTTTTTGCCATGATATTTTGAATTTGAAAACATGATTAAGAATATCCTTACAGACCGCATAAAAAGGTCATCCGGTTGGGTATTACTCCTGAAGAATTTCCAGCGCTGATAAAATTCGCTCCGCGAGTTGAAAATTCGTGCTTGACGAGAGGCTCGCACGGTGTAAATCACCGGCATGAGGTGCCCACACCGCTTTGATGTGGTAATTGCCGTGTGCGTCACGTTCGCCATATACCCCTAATCTTCCTTTAAAGCCATTGCCGGCCATTCTAAGACAGCCTCGTTCGATATTGGTCAATGCAGAAATTTCCGGGCGGTGAACACCCTGAAGTATTTTCCTGGTACTGTGATCCTCACGGCATGCAACCACCGCCAAAGCACCCTGCCCCGGCGCAGGGATCAACTCTTTCGGATTAAACTTCTGTAGGTGAAAGGTCTCCGGCAGAGTTTGTTGTTCCATCACAAAGGAGGCGCTCAGGAGGGCTGCAGGCATTTCTCCCGAAAGGAGACACTCCCAGGCTTCTGGCTCGGACACAGGACAGTCATCAAACTGCACATCAGGACGGAAATCCTTCATTTGGGACTGCTGACGAGGATCAGGTGCCCAAATACTGGCCTTTTCGGCAAGTTTGAACAATTGATTCGGATCCGTAGCTGCCGGCGAGACTACCAGCCATTCTCCCGGAAAGGAACGATCGACAACAGCCGCAACCAATAGACCCTCCGGCTGCTCCACGGGCAAATCCTCCAGGAAAGAAAATGCCGCATCGGCATACCCACTGAGTAGTATTTCTTCATAGGAAGCCGTATCTAGCCACAGGCATTCAGCGTTTATCTGTAGCTCGGCTAACCGGGCAAGCAGGCGCTCGACATGCGCCCGGGCATGTACGCCGGAGCAAATTGCAATTCGAATGGTTTCTGCCAAGGTGTGTTATTTTCAGTTTAATAC
>CAYTNI010000241.1:0-5275 GCA_964439115.1 uncultured Saprospiraceae bacterium | reverse complement strand
TAGAGAGTAAAACGAATTCATTGGTTGAAATTTTGTATAAATTGCAGAAAAGCAAGTTTTTATTTTGAAATAATGTTGGCGATAATACTCAGGTTGGTGGTATTGGGAAGGGTATTGGCCGTAATGATAACAGGTTTGCTCTGGAGTCCGGTTTTGCCGGAAGGATCAAAGCGAACCTCAATGCTCCCGGTACCACCTGGGGGTACCGGTTCCTCGGGCCAATGCGGTACTGTACAACCACAGGTGCCGCGCACATGGGCAATTACCAGCGGTGTTTTGCCGGCATTGGTAAAGGAGAATGAGTGGGAGACTATTTTTTGGTCTGAAATATCGCCAAAGTCAAATTCCGTATAATCAAAAACCAGCTTTGGCACACTGGTGCTGTCAATGGACTCATCAGCACTGAGCGGGTTGCGTATCAATTCGGCATTATTAGATCTACCGGGAAGCCGGATTTCCTCCACCTTTTTTCCGGTTTGGCTTTCCTGAGGCGCACATCCCGTAACGATTAAGACCATAAAAATAAGGCCTGGGAACTTGAATAGCCTGATTGCGTTTTTTACCCTCATCTTCGCACTGCTTGGTTTTGTCCCGCAAAAATAGCTTTTTCTCATGGTTCTCCCAAAGCAGGCGCCCTAACTTCCCTGATGATTACCTTTCCATCGCGCAAGTCTGGTGCCACAGATTCCCGGTGATAGATTAGATAGTCTTCTTTTCTAAACCTTTTTTGTTGTACGGCAGCGAGAATTTTTACGGAAACATTGATGCCTTCCAACACATTATCATTAGACAATTGGAGCAAAAAATCTCCCTGAAGGGGTGCTTCCATTCGCCTGAATGCCACTATACTGTTTCCTGAATCGAGCGCTTTCCCCTTGTCGTTCCACAGCGTATATTGCACATTGTCACCTTTGGGAGGATTGCTGAACATGGCCACGCCCTTTACGGCCAAAAGCGCAAGCGCCCCGTAACCGCTCGAACTGGAAATCAACTGAAGTCCGGTAGCCATATCTGCGAGCCTGGAAACTGCTTTCATATTGGCATCCTTGAAACTGCGGTCTGCTTCATCGCCCACGCCTATCCAATAGGCCCAACTGATGAGCTCTGAGGCAGATTGCACCTGTTCGCGGGAAGGAAGATATTGGTTTTGTGGCAGGGAAAACCGAATTTCTGAGGTATTGCTTCCGTATAACACCCCCGTGCGCGGGAAAATGCGCTCTGTTTTTTCTAAAACGGTAATCGCAGTGGTATCAGCATGGAGCAATTCTCTGCGCGTGCGTTTTTCACTGCGATAAATCCAACCGGGCCATTCTGCATTGCCCTTTCTGTAAAAGGTATCCTGTCGGGTTTCCCAACGAACCGCCGTATCGAACCGAAGCAAAAAATCAGCGTAAGGTTTTCTTTGGATGGAGACCCTTACCTCGCGCTCTCCCGGACCTCCTAAAAAGCGAAAGCAATAGACACCTGTTGCCCTTACGACGATATGTTGCATCCTGGTCTCTGAAATATCGGATGCGGCATAGCGCATCTCCTCCGGCCATTCCAGTATTTGTACAGACTTCAACTTTCGGCTTTGAGTTTCTGAAAAGTTGAACTGAATCTCATCGCCTGCAGCAAACCGATAATACAAGGATTGTTCCTCACCTGATGAAATGCGGAGGGTCATTTCACCCACCACCAATGCCTGGGAATTGGCAACGGTGATACAAAATTGCATTAGCCCGACAAAAAGAAAGCCCCTGCGCATATTAATCGCTTTTGTCGGTCAAAGTTAGCATTAATCCCCACTTATCATGGATCTAACTCTGTTGCACAAGGCACTCCTTCGATAATAATGGTGTTTGTCATGGATACCATATAAGCCCTGCTGCTGTTTGGCATGATATATTCTACCATGGCGTGAACTTTATATCTGCCGGGGAAAGGAATGGGCACCCACCTCGAAGTTTGATTGGAGAACCACATTTTCATTCCAGTGGTCTCATTTTCAGCGTAATAGATGTACGCAATAAAAACGGGACCGAGGGGCGTCATCGGAACCTTGCGGTCCATGATATTGATTTTAATTTGGTTTTCCGGACCAAAACCGGCACAAACCCGTAATGGGCCTTCTGCCTGAATCCGAACGTTTTGCCCCATCAATGCAAAACTTCCTAACATGGTCAATAAGAAAATGATTATCTTTTTCATGTTTTGGTATTTTGGGTGAATACACAGTCAATTTGTCTGACTTATCCATCATTTACACTGTCTTTTGTCAGTGATAAGCCATGATAGTTGTCATTGACGCCCCGATAATGCTCCATTTTGATAGATAGTGCTATCTTTGCTCCTGTATAAGCCAACCACGATATCAAGATGACAACCATTCTCGATCCTAAAATTCAGGATATGCGCCTGAAAAGACTGTTTATTGAACCCCGAATGCCTGAAGCTCTCGAGCCGTTGCGCAAGCTTGCTGATAACCTCTGGTGGAGCTGGAACCCTGAGGCGGTGGATCTCTTCCGACAAATTGCAGGCGACACCTGGGAGACCATTCAGTACAATCCCGTAATTGTACTTGATGAAATGAGCGCCGAAAAGGCTAAGCAACTCATTGAAGATAAAGATTTTATGCGCAGAATGGACGCTGTTTGCACAGCGTTTAATCAATACATGTCCGAAAAGCCCAATAACATGCCCCTGGTGGGGTATTTCTGCATGGAATACGGACTCCATATCTCTTTGAAGCTGTATTCGGGTGGACTCGGAGTACTTGCCGGTGATTATCTGAAACAAGCCTCCGACTCCAATGTGCGTATGATTGCTGTGGGTTTGCTGTACCGCCATGGATATTTTCAGCAGGAAATATCCATGCACGGAGATCAGATAAGCCATTACCCCGTACAGTTATTCACTAAACTGCCTGTCCAGGCCGTGCGTAACGCTCAGGGCGATTGGCTCAAGATTGAGCTAGACTACCCCGGGCGCAAAGTGTTCGCCAAAATCTGGAGGCTTCACGTCGGCCGAATAGATTTATACCTTTTGGATACTGATGTACAGGAGAATGCTGCAGAAGACCGATCTTTGACGGATGCGCTTTACGGCGGGGACAATGAATACCGCCTGCGACAGGAAATCCTTCTCGGAATGGGTGGGTACAAGGCCCTTCAGGTACTCGGTATCCAGCCAGAGGTGTACCACTTGAACGAAGGACATGCCGCCTTCCTCCAACTTCAGCGCCTCAGCTACCTCATGAACCACGAGCGCCTTTCCTTTGCGGAGGCCGTGGAAGTGGTGCGCAGTTCCGGATTGTTTACCACGCATACTCCTGTACCGGCGGGCCATGATAATTTCCCGGAATCGTATATGAAGACTTATTTCGGGCATTTTACACCGCAAATCGGTTTGTCATGGCGTGATTTCATGGCTTTGGGTCGATTAGAACCTGATAACCCGTTTGAAAATTTTTCAATGAGTCATCTGGCCATCGCATTGTGCCAGGAGGTCAACGGGGTAAGTCGTTTGCACGGCGAGGTTTCCCGCAGGATGTTTGCCAATCTTTTCCCGGCATTCCATCACCAGGAATTGCATATCGGCCACGTGACTAACAGCGTGCATTATCCGACCTGGGCCGCCAAGGAATGGCAGGAACTTCATCGGGAACTGCTGGGGGAAGATTTCGTGTCCCGGCAATCTGATTTGGCTTTGTGGAGTAAGATGTCTCAGGCGCATGCCGGAGATATTATGCGCATTCGAATGGTACTCAAGGAGCGGCTGCTTCACTATGTGAAAGAAAAACTCAGAGCTGATCTGACCAGAAGAGGGGAGAGCCCCCGCGCCATATTTGAGGTGCTTCACAATGTTCGCTCCAATGCGCTGGTGATAGGGTTTGCCCGTCGCTTTGCCACCTATAAGCGGGCACATCTCATTTTTTCCAACCTGGATCGCCTTATTGCCCTCTTCAAACAGGCTGATCGACCTGTTATTCTGCTGTATGCCGGAAAAGCGCACCCGGCAGATCAGGGTGGACAGGAATTGATTCGACATATCGTGAACGTCTCCAAGCGCAGTGATCTTGCCGGAAAAATCATTTTCCTCGAAGATTACAACATGGAAATGGCCAAATTACTCGTGCAGGGTGTAGATATCTGGCTCAATACGCCCATGCGCCCCAAGGAGGCTTCCGGCACGAGTGGAATGAAAGCTGCCATGAACGGAGTGTTGAATTTCAGTGTGCTCGACGGATGGTGGGCTGAAGGTTATGTTAATGGTGGAGGGTGGTCGTTGCCTCAGGAGGCTGTATATGAAGATGTGAATCTCCAAAATGAACTCGACGCTGAAATGCTTTATAATGTGCTGGAGGAGGAAATTATTCCGGCATACTTTGAGCGGGACGAAACGGGTATCCCCGTAAAGTGGGTGAATTACATCCGAAAAAATTTCGCTGAAATCGCCCCGCAGTTCACCATGAAGCGCATGCTCGATGATTACTACGAACACTATTATCAGAAGCTGTTCCATCAAAGCAGGAAACTCAGAGATAATGGCTACCAGGAGGTGTCCAGATTAGTGGATTGGAAAGAAAAAGTGCGTCAAAGGTGGGAGGGTGTCGCCGTGGAATCCATGAACTGGTACGATACAGCCAACCATGCACTTCCTATGGGAGCTCCGATGACCGGCCGTATTGTGCTTAACCTAAATGGATTATCTCCGGAAGAAATGGAGGTGGAATTGGTCATTTTCAAAAGAATTAGCGAAAAGGAAATAGATATCCGCCTGAAGGAGCCTCTGGTATTCCGTCAAATGGAAGGCCATGCAGCCGTATTTGAGTGCCAGGTAGCGCCGGCCATGGCCGGGGTTTATGAATACGGTATTAGGTTGGTGCCCCGGCATGAATTGTTGCCGCACCGACTGGATTTTCCCCTTGCCAGGTGGATTTAATCAGGAAGATAGATCATTTTTCGGGTCATGCCCCCATCTATCACCATGTTTTCACCGCTGATGAAATCGTTTTGAGGGTCTGCGAGAAACAAGCACGCCCGGGCAATATCCTCCGGGCGCCCCACTCGGCCGGCGGGGTGTTGAGCGTGGTCTTCGGTTCGGATTTTGCGGTAATCACCGGTTTCAATCCAGCCGGGGCTGATGCAGTTCACTCTGATGCTGTAATTGCTAAATGAGGCAGCCATCGCATGCGTCAAAGCGAGGATGCCCCCTTTGGATGCGGCGTAGGCTTCGGAATTAGGTTCGGACATCAGGGCCCTGGTGGATGCAATCTGGATAATAGCACCCCCAC
>CAYTNI010000240.1:0-5284 GCA_964439115.1 uncultured Saprospiraceae bacterium | reverse complement strand
AAGAGATTATTTAAATATGTTGACACACAATTTTCACAAGCGGGTGCGCTACGGCGAGACCGACCAGATGGGGTATTTGTACTATGGTAATTACGCCCAATACTATGAAATCGGACGGGTAGAAATGCTTCGTGCCAGTGGGCTGACCTACCGGGAAATGGAACAGGAGCACGGCGTGTTGATGCCGGTGGTTTCGCTGCAAATGCGGTTTGTGCGGCCTGCGCGATACGATGAATTGCTGACCATTCGCACCACCCTGCGGCAGCTTCCCGAAAAATTCATTACCTTTGAGGTGGAGATTTTCAATGAACAGAACAAGCTGGTTAACGGTGGTACTGTCCGTCTTTGTTTTGTAGAAGCCTCCAGCGGCAAAACCATCCCTGCACCTGAGTTCCTGCTGGAAAAGCTGCGGGGTCATTTTTGATTAACTCAGAACGCACACCCTTGAATCGCCGACCTCCGCAAGTCATAGAAAAAATGCGCAACCGAGTCTTTCGGCTTCGGTTGTTGCGGTTGTTGCGGGTTTGGTCAAAGCGACGTTCTTTGCCAGGATTTTTCAAAGTGCCGGTGTATGATGTAATTCGTTTCGTATATCGGGAGGTTAGGCGGTTTGACCTCATGCTTCGCGCCAACGCAATAGCTTTCAGCTTTTTTATTGCACTTTTTCCTGCTTTGATAACGCTGTTTACCACCCTGCCGTACTTGCGTCGTTATTTCCTGCATGTACTGCCCGACGGCGGTGAAGGTTTTGAAGAAGTGCTGCAACGCGAAATCCTCCAGCTCGTCCCGGGTGAGGTGGGACTTCAAATCAGCGGATTTATTGAAGAACTGACTACTAATCCCCGGGCGGGACTGTTGTCTTTTGGTTTCTTTCTGGCGCTTTATTTTGCTTCCAATGGCATGCTGGCGCTGATGCAGGGATTTGAAAAATCCTACGCACGAACGTTCATTCGACGCAATGGATTACTCAAGCGTTGGATTGCTTCCTGGCTCACCCTATTGTTGGGCATGTTGTTGCTCGCATCCGTATTATTTGTAATTCTCGGCAACCTGCTCATCCATTGGATAGGAAGCCTTACCGGTTGGGATAAGATGACAGAATGGAACGTTTCTGTGTTGCGATGGATCAGTATCATCGCTGTATATTATTTTGGTATTGCCGTAATCTATCGCTTCGGCGCCGCAGTCCGTCGCAAGTTCCTGTGGTTTTCTCCGGGCGCCACATTATCTACCATTTTCTGTCTCCTTAGCTCCTGGGGTTTTTCATTTTTTGTGGAAAATTTCGGCAATTACAATATGCTTTACGGTAGTTTTGGAACGGTCATCATCACCATGTTGTGGCTGCAACTCAATGCACTCGGACTTTTGATTGGCTTTGAACTCAATGCCGCTATTGCGGTCAACCGCGATTTGAAACAGGAGCGGGAAGAGGATTATTAACCCTCGTTCAGATTTTTGTTGGTCTTCTCGCCCGAAGTGAGATACAGCGAGACCGTCACTCCGATGGCCAGCGCCAGCACGATGACCCCCAGTGAAATGACGGTGGGTAGGTGATAAACGCGACTAAGCATAATCTTAACCCCTACGAAAAACAGGATAAAAATGAGGCTGAACTTGAGATAGCGAAACTTCTCCAGCAAGGCCGCCAATACAAAGTACAGCGAGCGCAAGCCCAGAATGGCAAAAATATTGGACGTAAATACCAGGAAAGGATCAGTAGTGACTGCAAAAATGGCCGGGATGCTGTCCACAGCAAAAACGATATCGGTAGTTTCCACCACGATAAGAGCCACAAAAAGCGGGGTGATGGCGTAAATTTTGCGGTTTTTAATGGGGAGACGCACAAAGAAACGATCGCCATGGAACTGCTTCAGCACCGGATAAAACTTGCCGATTAGCCGAAGCATAGGATTCCGATTCGGATTTATCTCCTCTGAATCAGAACGCCACATCTTGTAGGCGGAGTACATCAACAAAGCACCGAATACATAAATCATCCATTCAAACTGCTGAATGAGCACCGCTCCAACGCCAATCATCAGGCCTCTGAAGAATAGTGCCCCCAAAATACCCCAGAACAGCACGCGGTGCTGGTAAGGACCAGGCACCTGAAAGTAGCTGAAAATGAGCGCAATCACAAAAATATTGTCCAAACTCAGCGACTTCTCAATCAAATATCCTGTGATATACAAGAGTACGGCTTCCCGACCATTTAATTGCTCTGGATTGCTCACCCAGCCCTCCTCGTAGGCATGGTGGATAAAAATTCCAAACAGCAAAGCAACGGCAATCCAGACTATAGTCCAAAACAGGGCATCCTTAGTGGAAATTTCCTGGTTTTTTTTGTGGAATATACCGAGGTCAAGCGCTAAAAAGGTAAAAATCAATCCAAAAAATCCAATCCAAACGGCCATCTGTAAGCCTTTCAATTAGTGAACTGCGAATTTAGCCATTTTTTGAATCCCGGCGCTATATCTTTGAGCGCAATTAACCTGCTCTTATGAAATCTTCCGCAATTGTGCTGACGCACGGCATGCTGGCTTCCGATATGGCCAAAACCTGCCACGGTCTGCTTCGTGGAACCGAACGCTTCGATATCCGCGCTGTGATTGATTATGCGCACGCCGGTGCCGATGCCGGCTTCCTGCTCGATGGAGTGGCTCGCCAGGTTCCCATCTTTGCTTCGGTGACCGATTTCATGGCCGAAAACGTCGCCAAACCCGACTGGTGCATAGTGGGTGTGGCGCTGCCCGGTGGAAAATTGCCGGACAGTTTCCGGGAGCAACTGCTGGCAGCCATTAGGTACGGTATCGGTATCGTCAATGGATTGCATTCCCTCCTTGGAGATGATCCCGGCTTTGCCGCGGCAGCCCGGGAGGCCGGTGTGGATATCCTCGACATTCGCCGGCCCCGGCCAGCCTCCGTGCTGCGATTCTGGTCTGGAGACATCTTTAGTGTTCGTGCACCACGCATCGCCGTGCTCGGCACCGATTGCGCCCTGGGAAAACGCACCACCTGCCGCTTTATCCTCGAATATTGCCAGGCAAAAGGCCTCAGGGCTGAAATGATTTATACGGGACAAACCGGATGGATGCAGGGCTATCGCTATGGGTTCATTTTTGACAGCACCCTGAATGATTTTATCAGCGGGGAAGTTGAAGGTGCTATTGTGGCTTGTGACCGCGAGGCGAAGCCGGAACTCATCCTTATCGAGGGACAGTCGGCGCTGCGCAACCCCAGTGGCCCCTGTGGCGCTGAGTTTCTGCTCTCCGCCCGGGCCGGTGCGGTAGTCTTACAACACGCGCCGGGACGCGTACATTACGAAGGTGCAGAAGCTTTCGACTGTAAAATCCCTCCCATTGAATCAGAAATCGCGCTCATCCGGGCTTACGGCGCAGAGGTCATTGCGGTCACCATCAACGAGGAGCATCAGACGGATGAGGAACTTTCAGCATACTGCCTGGAAAAAGAAAAATCCTTGGGCATACCCTTTGTGCGTCCTCTGAAAGAAGGCGTAGGGCGGATATTTCCACATATTGAACGTTTGCTTGGTCGCTAACTTATTTTCTTGTATTTCAGTCGGATGGAATTTCCGATTACCACGATATCTGAAAAGGCCATAAAAAAGGCCCCCCACATGGGATTGAGCATGCCGAAAGCCGCCAATGGAATGGCTACCGCATTATAGGCGAAGGCCCAAAACAGATTCTGTCGGATGGTGCGCACCGTATGGCGGGTAATGAGCAGCGCTTCCTGCAAACGCCCCAGATTGCCATGGAGCAACACAATCTGAGCCGACTGTATGGCCGCCTCTGAAGCATTGCTAAGCGATACTCCTACGGTGGCCCTGCTTAGTGCCGGCGCATCATTGATACCGTCGCCTATCATGGCGGTAGGCATCTGACTGGAAAATTCAGATATGCGCTCGAGTTTTTCTGCAGGTTGTTGAGCGGCATACCACTGCCGGATATTCAATGCCATGGCAACATCCCGGGTTTTTTCCAGCGTATCGCCGCTTAGAATAATGGGTTGTATGCCTTCTTTTTGAAGGAAATCCATCAGGTTGCGCGCATCCGGCTTGAGTTGATCGTCCAGTTCAATCGCTGCAAGCGGCACATCATTCTCCGTGAGCCATACCGAAGCCGTACTGCTGCCGGATTCCTGCTTCACCCATGCGGCAGAACCTATTTTGTAGGAATTGCCTTCAGCATCGGTGGCATTCACGCCACGGCCTTTTTCTTCGTGAATGTGGTGTAAATCAACTTGTACGCCATTGAGCATTTTTTCGGTTTCCTCTACAAGCGCCCGGGCGATAGGGTGGGAGGAGTGCTGTTCCAGGCGGTGTACCAGGGTATGTACTTTGGATTTGTCAGGCGTGTAATAGGTGATATTTTTGATTTTGAAATCCGCATTGGTCAAAGTACCGGTTTTATCGAATACCATTTGCCCGATTTTCGAAAAAACTTCCAGCGTTTGGCCGCCCTTTACCAAAATACCTTGTTTGGCCAAACGCCCGACACCCACCATGACGGCGGTAGGTGTCGCTAATCCCATTGCGCAGGGACATGAAATGACCAATACGGCAATGGCGTGGATCAGCGCTTTAGAGGCCTCCAGACCGAAGGCAAAATGTCCAAGTAAAAAGGTCACCACGGCAATACCCGTCACCACAGGCACAAAGATAGCGCTGATGCGGTCGGCGAGCCGCTGGATTTCGGGTTTGTCCTTTTGTGCGGTTTTGACTAATTCGATCATTTGTGATAGTACCGTATCGCGCCCTACTGCCGTCACTTCCATCCTGAAATTTCCTGATTGTACCAAAGAGGCACCGATAACTCTGTCGCCTGCCTGCCTGTAAACGGGCACGCTCTCCCCGGTGAGCATAGACTCGTCCACCCAGGCATGACCCTTCCGAAGAATACCGTCAGCAGGGATTTTATCACCTTCGTTCACTTGCAGGACGTCGCCTTTGGAGATTTCTTCCTTGCGGAGGGTCACCATGGCTCCGGAAGGCATGATTTTTAGTGCCGTCTCTACCTGCAGCCGGGTTAGTTCGCCTATGGCGGAGGTGGTTTGAGCCACCGCTCTTTTTTCCAGCCAGTTGCCAGCCAGTACCAGAGTAATGATGGTGGCTGCAGTTTCAAAAAAGATATAGTTTTCTTCGCCGAGGACAATGCCAATCACACTGTACATAAAGGCCGCGGTACTTCCCATGAATATTAGAACATCCATATTGGGTACGCCCCCGCGAAGCGAACCCAGGGCACTTTTCCCGAAATGAAAT
>CAYTNI010000239.1:0-5294 GCA_964439115.1 uncultured Saprospiraceae bacterium | reverse complement strand
TTTGCAATTCCCCCTACGCACTATCCTGGAGTCGGCTGCAAGAAAAAGAATCAACCAGGGGTTGACCCTGGTTATCTCTCTAATGCTTATACCCAGTATCTACCTTGGCTATCAGTTGGTTCAAAAAGATCGTTTCGTAGAACACGCTACCCGATACATCCGAAATAACAGTATTTTTGAGGGTAACTTTCTGCTTCGCCACGATATACAACCTACCACAAAAAGCATTACACTGGTATTTGGCGGAACTGAATTGACCGAAACTCAAAAACAACAGCTCCGCGCCCGGGCTACTGATTTTGGTTTAGACGAAGCCAAAATTGAATTTCAACAAGGTTTCAGTATTACGGATGCCTCCGGCGCTTCCACGGAAGTGCAGAACCTGAAACGGGAGCTGGCCAGGGTTAATAACTTGCTTAGAAAAAAGGATCAGGAATTAGACAGCCTTAGCTACCAGCAAACGGCCGGCAAAGCGCTGTTGACGGAAATTCAAACCATTTTCCCACAAATCTATGCTTGCATATTGGTAGAGAATGCCTCTAGTTTCAGCACAACCGACGAAGTTGAATACCCATCCGTAATCGTTTTTTCGGTAGAAGAAGAACTCTCTGAAGAGGAAAAAGAAAAAGTAAATAACTGGCTCACCGCCAGGTTGAAAAATCCTTTTATCAAGGTGTTCTATGAGTAATCCCGCAAGCACCTGAAAACACATGACGACTGAAGAATTTCGCCAGATTCAGGATACCATTCCCAAGGACCCGGGCGTTTACCGGTTTATCAATGAAGAGGATACCATTCTCTATGTGGGTAAGGCCAAAAATCTGCGCAACAGGCTTTCCTCCTATTTTGGAGAACGCATAGACCGGGCATATCGCACCCGGATAATGGTCAAAAATGCTCAACGCATTGAATTCACCATCGTCAATACCGAATCAGATGCACTTTTACTGGAAAATTCTTTGATCAAAAGGTACCAACCCCGGTATAATGTCCGACTGAAAGACGCCAAATCCTATAACTATATATGCATCAAACATGAGCCTTTCCCAAGGGTATTCATCACCAGGAGGGTAATCAGAGATGGGTCCACCTACCTGGGGCCCTACACCTCCAAAGCACGCCTTAAGATCATCCTGGATCTTATTAAACAGATTTTTCCGCTGCGAACCTGCAATCTCAACCTAAGCTCCAAAAATATAGCAGCAGGAAAGTTCAAAGTCTGTCTCGAATACCACATCAAAAAATGCAATGGCCCCTGCCAGGCAAAGGAAGACGAAGCAACCTATATGGAACGAATCGCCCAGGTTAAGAACATGCTCAAGGGCCACTTTTCTGCTGTCATCAGCCATTTCAAATTGGAAATGCAAAGGCACGCTGAGCTGCTGGAATTTGAAAAAGCTCAACAAATCAAAGATAAACTGGCCGCATTTGAAGATTATCAAGGCAAATCCACCGTGGTAAGCCCTCATATTCGGGATGTTGACGTATTTGCATTTGCTGCTGATGAAAAAGAAGCCTATGTCAATTATCTCAAAGTGGTCAATGGTGCAATAATCCAAACCCATACCCAGGAAATGGTGAAAAACCTGGATGAAGACGAGACTGACTTGCTTGCCCTCGCCGTCCTCGACCTTCGCGAGCGCTTCCAAAGTCTCGCTCCGGAAATTATCGTGGCCCTTCCCATTCCGCCCCCCGAAGCCGATGTGCTGGTGACAGTTCCTAAGATCGGAGATAAGCGAAAACTACTCGAACTGGCCGAAAAAAATGTGCAATTCCACCTACTGCAGCGACGCAAGGAAGAAGCCACCAAAACAAAACGGCAAACACCCGCCGAACGAATCCTGCGTACCTTGCAACAAGACCTCCACATGAAGGATGTACCGCTTCACATAGAATGCTTCGACAACTCCAATATCCAGGGAACCAATCCGGCTTCCGCTTGTGTGGTTTTCAAACAGGCCAAGCCGTCTAAAAAAGATTATCGCCACTTCCAGATAAAAACCGTAGAAGGCCCCAACGATTTTGCCAGCATGGAAGAGGTGGTCATGCGACGCTATAAACGCCTACTCGAAGAAAACCAGCCCCTGCCCCAACTCATCATCATTGACGGCGGCAAAGGCCAACTCAGCGCAGCTATGAAAAGCATAGAAGCACTCGGCATCTCGGAAAAAGTCACCGTCATCGGAATTGCCAAAAAACTGGAGGAAATTTTCTTTCCAGGGGATTCAACCCCACTTCATATCAATAAAAAGTCCGAGTCGCTGAAACTCATTCAACAAGCCCGAAATGAAGCTCACCGCTTCAGCCTGGCGTATCACCGCAATCGCCGCTCCAAAAGTTTCCTACAAACAGAACTTACCTCCATTCCGGGTATCGGCAGCAAAACGGCTGAAAAACTTCTTTCCCACTTCGGTTCCGTCAAAAAATTGCGCGAAGCCACCAACGCTCAAATCGCAGAGGTCACCGGCATGGCTGTAGCCAAAAAAATCATGGCTTATTTTGAAGCTCATTAATCTATCATCGCTATATACCAAATGACATAACCCTGCAACAACTATTTCATTAACTTTGCGTTTTGGAGAAAAGTCGCGGGCATAGTATTGGACCTGACCCGCGAAATGACAGGTGCTGAAGTATGCAATTTTTATTTCCTACATTCCTCTTTGCTCTCGCTACGCTGGCCATTCCCGTGATAATTCACCTTTTTTACTTCCGAAGGTTTAAAAAGGTCTATTTCACCAATGTCCGCTTCCTAAAAGAAGTCAAGGAAGAAACCAGCGCGCGCTCTAAACTGCGCAACCTCCTGGTGCTGGCTGCGCGTATGCTGGCCCTGACCGCCTTGGTGTTTGCCTTCGCACAACCCTTTATTCCACAAGAAGAGGACGTGCGCCTCGGCAATAAAGCCGTGAGCATTTTTGTGGATAATTCATTCAGTATGGGCGCATTGAGCGAGGATGTCCCCCTGATAGAAAAAGCCAAACAACGAGCCCGGGAAATTGTCAACGCTTACGCAGAAACTGACAGATTTCAAATACTGACCAATGATTTCGAAGGGAAAAGCCAACGTCTCGTCGGGAAAGAAGATGCCCTCGGCCTTATCGAAGAGATAAAAATATCTCCCGCCGTCCGATTGCACTCAGAAGTTATCGCCAGGCAGCAACAAGCCCTGGCCTCAGGTACGGAACCTAATGAAATCGCCTATCTCATCTCCGATTTTCAAAAAAATGTCTCTGATTTGCGTGCCTGGCAGGATACCACCCTCGATCTACATCTCGTACCGCTGCAATCCGTTCAGGAGCGCAATATCGCCATTGATTCTGCCTGGTTTGAAGCCCCGGTACAACTCCCCGGACAAGCCAACGCGCTGATTGTCAAGATTCAAAACTATAGCAATACTCCGGCGGAAAATATCAGGCTCGCCCTGAAGTACGAAGGCCAGACCAAACCCGCCGGCACATTGACCATCCCTCCAGGTGCTACCGCTATAGATACCGTCCAGATGACCATCCAACGAACGGGATGGCATGAAGCAGAACTCTCCATTGCCGATTATCCCGTACAATTTGACGACAAATATTTTTTCTCCTTTTATGTCGCCAAAGAAATCAAAGTTCTGATTATCCAGGATGAGGGCAACAACCGTTTTTTGGAGGCCGCATTTACGGGTATTCCAGATTTCAGGGCTGTCAATGCGTCGTCTAAAAATCTGGAATTTTCCCAATTTCCAAATTACCAGCTCATAATCCTCAGGGAGGTTTCAGAAATTTCCAGCGGTCTGGCCGCTGAACTAAACCGTTATGCCCGCTCCGGTGGTAATGTGTTGGTATTTCCGGCTCGCAATGCCAATATTTCCGCATACAATAGTTTTTTACAGGGCTTTGGAGCTAACCCGATGGTGCAATTTGAAGACCGCGAGAAAAATGTGGGAAGTATTAACACCGACGAATTTATTTTTCGCGACGTTTTTGACAACAAAAGTGCTAACCTACGGCTTCCAACAACCAAGGGAAGCTTCCGGGTGAATCGGGCAAATGCAGCCAAAGAAGAAATTTTGGCCACTTACAGGGACGGAAGTGCATTTTTATCCAAATACCAGGCGGAACAAGGCCATTTTTACTTCTGTAATGCGCCACTCGACGACAACTTCAACGATTTGGTGCGCCACGGAGAAATTTTTGTGCCCTTGCTTTATAAAACAGCCATCTCTTCAACCCGCAACCGCCAGATTGCTTATACCATCGGCCGCTCAGAGGCCATAGAAACCGATCATCAGGCCGTGGGCAACCAATCGGCTTATAAACTCAAGGGCCTTTCGGGAGAATTCATCCCCGAACAGCGAATTGTGGGTTCACGTCTTTTCCTGACCACTGCCAATCAAATCATCCAGGCCGGATTTTATCATCTTTTCGTACAACCAGATACCACCCTGGCACAATTTGCCTTCAATTTCGACCGAAAAGAATCCAATCTGGCTTGTTATACCGCGGAAGAATTACAGTCCCAAAGTGGTGAGCTGGTACGAATCCTGGATCTTGCTGATGATGCTTTCCTAACCGCAGAAATCAGGGAAAGCAATCAGGGCATTAGCCTGTGGCGCTGGTTTGTGGGGCTCGCACTGGCATTTTTGGCCATAGAAGTATTGTTGCTGCGTTTCTGGAAAGTATAATCAATTCTGCTTTAACAGGCTGATTTTGGTTTCCAACTCCCAGTTGGCACGCAGTTGCTCCAAAGGAAAAATAAATACTTCCTCCGGTTGTATCCCCTGGTCATAAATTCCTGAATCCCAACGTCCATTTCCGTTGCGATCCAATACCACCCGCAAAGCATATTGACCAGGCTGAATTGGAGTGAAGGTAATTCTTCCTGTATCCTTTCCGGAAATATGCTTTTGGGCAATCTCCATTTTGGCGCTGTTCAGCAAAGCAAGGTAATACCTTGATTCGGGATCCATATCCTGAAGGAGCAAATGAAGGGTGGCGAAGTTCTTCCTCTGTTCAATACGCCAGCGCAGGGTGATGGTATCCGGATTGGTGATGCCGAAAACATCGGTAAACGCACCTGGGAGTGCCTGCATATCATAAATAAGGGCTTCTCTCCATGAAAAAACAGCATTCAAATTACGAATAGAGCCGGTGTCCTGACTCCAGGCAGGAGCCATCGGCAGAATCAGGGAATCCTCAGACCATTGGATAAGAGATGTATCTACACGAAGCACCGGTCGGTTGAAGGTGAGCGCGGCAGATGCATCAGGGTGGAGCAGTGCGGTGGTACCCTGATTGGGGGAGAGAAGCCGT
>CAYTNI010000238.1:0-5317 GCA_964439115.1 uncultured Saprospiraceae bacterium | reverse complement strand
ACTGAATTTATGGCAAATATATTGTGTAAATAAATGAAAGAAATAATTTTCAGAGAAATACTTTGGTTTTTTATAGCTTTGTTGCTGTCAGTGCCATTGGGTTTTTTGTATCTTTCATTTTTGACGCTGACAAGTTCAGGTCCGGAGCCCAATCAGGTAGAAAAGGTTTTTGTAGTTCAATTGTATATCATTTCCTGTTTGGTCGGTTTCATTTCGGTATATGTGGTCAGGATTGTTGTGATGGCCCTTCGCATGCTGTTGCTTCCGTCTGGGGTTTAGGTAGGTCCTTCTTATGAGACAGGTTGCACGCCTGTTTGGTATCACAGGGAATGAAATTGGATAATATCGCTTAAATGGTTATTAGATCTTGTAGGTAATAACATTATGATTCACAATATTTTACCGGTAATTGGCTCTAAGTTAAATGAGTATCTGCGCTCTGAGTATCAGTTATCGGAAGATCGTGTGGTAATTTCCGGTCTGGCGGATTTAAAAGGCAATGTGCCGAATCAGATTGACAACCGGGTGGTGGTTACGCTGGTTGGTATAGACGAAGAGGCAAGTCTTCAAAATGTTATTCCGCGGGGCATGGCCTCCAATCCTCCGGTACATATCAACCTCACGGTGCTTTTTGCGGCCAATTTTCCGGAGAGCAATTACATAGAATCCCTAAAATTCATTTCTTCCGTGGTCACTTTTTTTCAGGGGCAGCGGTTGTTCAATCATCAAAATACGCCGATGCTGTCAACCAATGTGGACAAGGTCATCTGCGAGATGGTCAACCTGACTTATCAGGAGCAAAACCTGCTTTGGAGCACCCTGGGCGTGAAGTTTATTCCCTCTGCTTTGTATCGTTTCCGCACCCTGGCCTTCCATCGGGGCAATATTCTGGAAGAGGTGCCCAAAGTGCTTGGTGGAGAGCCGCCGGTACCCGCGAGAAGAGGTCGCGCTTTCCGAGAAATACTCGGTGCTGTAGAGATAGAAAAAAATAACCCTAAATCCCCCGATCATGACGAGGAGTGAACAGGGTTTAGGCACTATTCGCTACGAGAGCCGCTTCAACAGGGTGTTGGAAGTCGTATTGGAGCATACTTACTACAATGCCGGCCTGTGTCCGGATTTTAACTTCAAACCAACCTTCGACACGCCTGGTTTGCTGTCGCAATACGGTTTGCAGTTCAGGGATACCGGAACGGGATTTGCACTCCTGCGCGATTTGAACCGGAAGCAGTTTCTCTGGCCCGGACAGGAACCGCTGCGGTTCACTTTTGAAGGCAAAACGGGCAATCCCCTTTGGGTAAATTTCACAGATATTCCCTTCCTTTCAGCGCTTCAATTAAACTTCTCCAATGCTTACGGATCCAGGTTTTTACATCCCGGAGCACAGGCAGATAATCAGGTAGCCGCTAGTGCAGACACAGGGGGCGCTTTGCTGAAGGTCGTACTCGATTTCAAACCGGAGGACTTGGGGTTGGAGAACGAATTACCTATCGCTCCCATAGACTACCGCATCGTTTTTGGGGCGAGAGCCACACGATGGAGGTATTTTTGTTATGGCAGGGAGCATTACAGCGCTCAGTTTATCAGGTTTAGGATTTCATCCGGCAAAGAGGGTACCCTATTCGGAGAAGCTCGCCAGTCCAGGCTCCTGGATGGTACCCCGGGATTCGAGCTGGTGTCCAAGACCGAGATTGCATTGGCCGAAAGGCCCGCACAGCGTTTTTCATTGCATTTGGACCCTGGGATAAGTCATTCAGGCTATCAGGGGCAATTGCCCAATGCAGGAGCTTCGCAGGTGCGCTGGAACGCTGAGGATGATCAATTTTATTCGGATATTATTTTTCAACTTTAAATACTGACATTATGGGAAAAGTTCTGGCAACGCCAGGGGTGTACATTGAGGAAAAGAGCGCCTTTTCCTCGTCTGCAGTTCCCGTGGCTACCGCTGTACCGGCCTTCATCGGCTACACGGAAAAAGCAACCAGAGGTACCAAATCCCTCCTAAATGTGCCGACAAGGATAACCTCCATGGCGGAGTTTGAGGAGATGTTTGGCGGGCCTCCTAACACGCAGTTCAGCATTGAACCTGACGATGCGGCGGGTTTTAAGCTGGCGGTGGACAAGCAATCGCGTTTTATGCTGCATGGCGCAATGCGACTTTATTTTTCTAACGGGGGCGGCACTTGCTATATCGTCTCTATTGGTGGCTACAAAGGGGGCATCAACGCAAAGGATTTCAACGACCCTGCCACGGGCGCGGGGCTTGCCTCATTGACAAAGTACCTTGAGCCGACGCTCCTGGTAGCTCCGGAGGCCATTTTGTTGGAAAAGGATGACTGTTATGCCTTGCAGCAACAAATGTTGAGCCACTGCGGATATACCATGCAAAACCGCTTTGCCATTCTCGACGTATTTGCAGGCGATGTAGAACGCACCATGGCCGACGACGATGTGGTGAATGCTTTCAGAAATGGCATTGGGGCCAACTTCCTTCAGTGGGGTGCCGCCTACTATCCGTATGTGCACACCACCATTGTGCAGGCCAACGAACTAAGTTATCAGGACATTAGCAACAAAGATGGTCTGATGGCTGTGCTGAACAAGGAAGTAGATGACGCCCTGGCTGGCAAATTGATTCGCGAGGATCGCGCCAACCTGATTAAGGCAGAAATTTCAAAAGTTCAGAATACCCTAAGCGCAGATGAGGCTGAAAATCTTTCCGGCACGCTGAAGGCGATTAGTCCCACCTTCAAAGCTATTTTGTCGGAAATGCGCAATCAACTCAATCTTATGCCAATGAGTGCCGCCATGGCAGGTATTTATTCCATGGTGGACAACTCCATCAACGTGGCCAAATCGCCTGCCAATGTTAGCGTAGGTTCAGTAGTTGGTCCGGCAGTGACCATCACTCATGAAGGCCAGGAAGATCTCAACCTTCCCCTAAACGGCAAGGCCATCAATGCTATCCGCGCTTTTCAGGGCAAAGGAACTCTGGTCTGGGGTGCTCGTACCCTCGACGGAAACAGCCAGGACTGGCGTTACATCAGTGTACGTCGCACCATGATATTCCTGGAGCAGAGCATTAAGTTTGCTGCGGAGCGTTATGTATTTGAACCCAATAATTCCACTACCTGGACTTCTTTGAACGCCATGGTGTCCAACTTTTTGAACAACCAATGGCAAGGCGGACTTCTTGCAGGCTCGTCACCGGAGGAAGCCTTCTCGGTGGAAATCGGTTTGGGGGTTACCATGACGCCTAACGATATTCTGGACGGAATGCTAAAGATGACGGTAAAAGTCGCCATCACGCGTCCTGCAGAATTCATCGTCATCACTTTCCAGCAGCAGCAACAGAAATCATAAAAAACATTTAAAAAAATAAATAACCATGGCAGCACCAACACCAGGCGCAGGCAATGTTCAGGACCAGTTTTGGCCCATGCCGAAATTCTATTTTTCAGTAGATATTGGCGATAAGACAGATCTTCCTTTCCAGGAAGTATCCGGACTCGATACAGAAACCGATGTTATAGAATACCGTCACGGCAACAGCCAGGTATTTTCCACCATCAAGATGCCGGGCCTTCTGAAATATGGCGATATTACCCTGAAGAAGGGCGTTTTCGCTACCGACAATTCTTTCTACGATTGGATTTCGCAAATCAAGCTCAACACTTACGAGCGTTTGACTGTCGTTATCAAATTGTTGGATGAAACCAACACACCGCGTATGACCTGGACGTTGAAAAACGCATTTCCCAAAAAGGTCACGCCCACGGATATGAATTCCAAGACGAGTGAAGTGGCTATCGAGACCATCGTATTTGCTTGTGAGGGCATGGAAATTGCCGCAGCTTAATGCATTGATCTTGTGCGAGTGAGTTTTACCCATCCTCAGGGGAAGTCGGCAAGCCCGCATTTCAGATGCCGGTTTTTCGGCTTCCTCTGATTTTTTCTTTGTACATGGCCAAGCAACAGCTTTATTATCCACCGGCAGGTTTTAACTTCTCGGTTTCGTTTGCCCTTTCTACTCAAACCATTACCAAGGCAAGTATCCAGGCGATGGCCAGTCAAATGGTTTCATCTAGTGCTGATAACGGATTTGCCAAGGTGTCGGGAATTGGTATGAACAGGCAAACCGAGGAAATCAGGGAAGGGGGTACCAATAACCGAATTTACAGGTTACCTACCGGTATCAGCTATGACAATCTGGTGCTGGAACGTGGTTTTGCCTATATAGACTCTGCCTTGGGAACATGGTGTTACAATTCCCTTACCATGGTCAGTAGTAAAGTAGAGACCCGCCAGGTGGTGGTACATTTGCTTCCCAATGCGGAAGACCGAAGTACCCCGCTTATGTCCTGGGCTTTTTTTGACTGTTACCCGGTGAAGTGGAAGCTCAGTGAATTCAACGCCAAAGAATCTGTATTGGCCATTGAAACCCTGGAATTAGCGTATTCCTATTTTTCGCCCATAACGTAAACGCTATGCCCGTTGAAATTAAGGAAATGATTGTCAAAGCCATCATCCGGGAAAAAAATGGCGATTTTAGCGAGGACCTTTCAGCATTGCGGGATGACCAGAAAGACCGGGGCCCTGCAATTACTTATTCCGAAAAGGAGGAGATTATTGAGGAGTGCATTCAGCGCGTCATGAAAGAAATTGAACGCCAACTCAAGAGTTTATGAGCGATGATGGTGTAAAAAAGCTCAAAATTTTTGCCTACCAGAAATTCGAGTCAGGTGTGGTTTCAGGAGCACTGGGCACTTACGAGCTCCAATTGAATCCTGCTTCGGTAGCTTGTACCTATGCAAAAGTTGACCCTGCAGATGACCGCAACAGTGCTACCGGCGACCCTCTCAGCCTCAAGCGTCCTTCTTATTACCGGGAATCCATAAAATTCAATTTCACCCTTGACCACAGTGGTGCCTTACCTTTTGCCGCCGATGGTTTGTCCCTTTCTACTGCGGGTAGTTCAGGGCTGAAACTTTCCATCGAAAAGCTTCGCGCTGCCACTATTATGCCTTTGCGAAGTACCCATGCCCCGCCCTTTGTAAAAATAATTTGGGGAGATATCTCACTGCAGGGCATCGTCCAGGAGTTTTCCATTGACTACTCCTATTTCAATGTGATGGGCGAGCCGCTTCGCGCCAAGGTAACCCTCGGCATCATAGAAGTGGTGGATAGCGCTGTAGAAAGTTCAAAATACCAAAGTCCGGACATTACCCGAATGCCGATGGTCAAAGCAGGTGACAACCTTCCCCAGATGTGTAATGATTTTTACGATTCGCCGCATTATTACATCCAGGTAGCCCGG
>CAYTNI010000237.1:0-5350 GCA_964439115.1 uncultured Saprospiraceae bacterium | reverse complement strand
TTCAAGTTGGGTGCAGCCGGGCGGTTCAGGGAGGGGAGTGGTCCTGATTGGCCAATCCAGAGCGTCTCTATGGAGGCTAATGTAGTGGACTTACCGAGGCAGGTGTTCCGCGATTATTGTCCGGACTTCCTCTACTGAAATATCCAGCAAGCCGGCAATCTCTTCAGGGCTCATATTCTTGCCGTAAAGTTTGATTATCGTATTTGTTTTGTTTTTTTCTTCTCCAAGTTTCATACCTCGTTCTTCTCCTCGTTTCTCACCCCTTTGCTCACCTCTTTTCTCTGCCAGTTCCAGTTTCCCTCTTTCATCCTGTTCCCGCATGGCTGCGTAATCGTAGGCTATCAGTTCCTCTTTCGTCCAGGCGTATTTGTTGGCATCCTGATAGGCGGCTTTGAGGCCCTCATCGTCCACATTGGAGGGTACCACCTCCAGGTTTTCGGCTTCTTTTATGAAATATATCCATTTGTCGGTCACTTCCTGTAAGTCGGCCAAATCCTTTTCAAACTTGGGAAGTTCTATGAAGTAGAAGTCCATGTCTTTGATGCTGCGCTCTCCGTTTTCTACGTCGCAGACGGCATGGTGGGATAGGTATTTGTTGCCTGTCGTAAATTGAAAATCAAAAATGCCGATAAAAATCACCGGATTAAGTTGGCTGTAGTGCTCTCCGCTTTCAATCTGTTGGGCATATTCCTTGCTGGCGTAGTACAGCAACCGCTTGTCTAAGCCTACCGGCTCGGCCACCTGCATTTCGATGATGTACGTTTTGCCCCTCTTGTCCCTGGCTTTAACATCAATGATGGACGCTTTCAGATTTTTGATAATTGGAAGCTGATAGGGGTTGAGGATTTCCACGTCTTCCATCACATCCTCGCCTTTGAGCCGCATCACCGCGTTGAGGAAGGAAAGCAGGATGATCTTCTTGTTTTCGTTGCCGAAAATCTTGTAAAAAGCGACATCGTTTTTTACGTCAACAAACTGCCTGGGCATGATTTTGGGGTAAAAATAAGGAAGAAATGGCGGTTGTGCAATTCCAACTCCTGTGTCACATTCCCAACAATACAATTTCTTTGTCGTCCACTACGTGGGTTTCCCGCCGGATGCGCTGTTCCCAGGGTAATTCTGCGGTGGTTTTCTTTTCGAACAGCACTAACTAGCCTTGCTTTTGCCCCAGTTTGTCCATATAGCGGGATAATTGTTGTAGTCCCTGGGACTGCGAGCGTGCGTCGTGGTGCATTTTAATTTCGATGGGAATAACCTGGTTTTTCCAGAACACTGCCAGGTCGGTGCGACCGTTTCCCACTGCCATTTCCCGTTCTATGCGTCCGCCGCCGTTGATGATGCGCTGCAGAAAAGCCATCAGCAGCAATTGGTGGCCGGCTTCCTTGTACTGGAATCGCTCCAGCCAGGATTCAGAATTCCAGCGGTAAAAATCGGTGAAGGCGGACAAGGAATTGCCCGACGTGTAGGTGCTTGGATCAGGCGGCAGGTACTTCTTGGCGAGGAAAAAACCCGACATCCGGTAAAGCGAGCGAATAAACACCTCATTGGCGCTTTCGACCGATATGCTGGGATAGCCCGCCGATTCTAAGGAGCAGACCACCGAGACATAATCCCCTTCGAGGTTGAGCCGATGGGCCAGTGCATGCAGAAAGGTAGTCTTGCCCGTCTGCCGCGGGGCATGAATGAGGAAGTATTGCTGGCTCTCAATCAGGCGAAGCACATCTGAATATAAGTCCCGGAACGGATCTACCATATAATGATGCTGGGGGTTGCACAGGCCTGTCGTGTTGAAAAAACGTCTCATGAGTCAAATATATGGATTTTTCGGTGGATTTTGATGGGGGGAGAGCAACCAGCCTACCTCGCTAATCCAATTATAAAAGCTGCCACGCGTTTCTCTACCGGCTCCATAAATACAACTTCTTGCAACAAATGCTCGAAAACTTCTGTGGACAAGGATTGACGCTTAAAAAATTTCAACATGGAAGCCAAATGCACTGAGTAAGCGGTTTTGCGTTGGCGCTTTTTTTCCTGTACGATGTATGGTTGAACCACCCGTATCCAACTATTGGCCAACCGATAATAATCCACCGTTTGCCCCTCTTCATAGTTTCCCGTCAAAACACTTTTCAACTTTTCCAAAACCTGCTTTCGGGTCGAATCATTTTGAGATGCGTGTAAATAGTGGTTCACCACATCTACAAGCAATTTTATGGCCCGGCGTTTTTTATTGGGAAGGTTCTCCTTCTCAAAGTTGTGTAACTGGCGAAATAACCGTTCAGTCAGCTTTTGTACTCCCACCAGGGTGGTGTGGTCGGAAATATCTGTGCAACCTGCCAGGTTTATCTTTAACAAATCACAAATCTCCGGCAGTGAAGTGCTGATTAGAAAATCGTCCTTTCCTGGAATGAGTTTATGGCTTGGTTTTTCTTTGATGAATATCCAGGTTGAACTAAATTGCGGAGTAGAACGCAGACAAAAGAATCCCCAATTTCCATGCGAAGCAACAAAACTTGATTCCAGTTGAGCTACCCTGCTGCCCAGCTTTGCCTTAGACTTTCGTATGGCATCATAAACCTCCTGTTCTATCAATGCCTCTTCGCCCTGTACCAAAGCCCTGACTTTTTGAAAGGCATCCTGAATACCGTCAGCAAATGAATCAGCGGCTTCCTCGTGCCTTTTTCGATAGCTTTCGGCGATTTCATTTCCAGAAATTACCTCTACCTCCCATTTATCCAGCATTACTTCTGGCAAATCCACATTGCCACCGATCATTTCGTCCACAATTTGCGCAGTTAGGAAAAACTTGCGGTCGGTTTTCAAAGCGAATTCTGGATGGTCATCCGGGAAAAAAATTTCGACCTGGTCGTGTGGACTGTTCATCCGGTCAATACGACCAATGCGTTGCTCGGCGATGCGCATAACTCCCGGTACATCAAGCAGTACCACCGCAGAAGCCTGCTGTAAATTAACACCCTCAGACATCACCTCGGAGCACAGGCCAATCCAGCCCTTTTCCGTTGAACCCAATCCAAAATATGCTCGGGCTGCCAACTGATTGGGCTTTTTACTGCCTGTGACCAACAACGGCTTCACCTCTGGATAATATTTGCGCAGAATTTTATCCAGAACGTTCAGCGTGATGATATTTCGGTCAAAACTCAATAAAAGGTGGTGTTTTTTCAACAATTTAGCCAAAAAGCGTGCTTTGGTATTTTCGCGGTGCAGTGACATCTTCCGGACACATGCAGAGATTTCTTTATAGACGCTTATTTCCTGCTCGCAAGCCTTGCGGTACTCATCCGGATTGCTAAGCCATAACGGCAGTTCTACAGACAGGTTGTGCACCGGAAGTTTGTTCTTACGCGATTCCAGTTTCCCAATCATGTTGCCGGTGTTTTTCTCTTCTTCCAATCCATTTAAAGTCAGCTCAGCGACTTCCAGGTAGGAACAGGCAGCTTTGGTACCTTCAATGTGTTCGATCAAAGCAGCGTTTGAAGAGCGCATTGCAGATTGCACCATGTAAACAGACAATGCCTGGGCAGCCGTAAGCCGTGTTTGCAGGCGTTTAGCTTCGGTTTCTGAGTTCCCACGCTCTTCGGGTTTTAGATTCAACTTTTTCAGTCGAATTAACCCTTTTAGCTTTTTAGCCAGTTCGTTGATTTTTTTGGCGAGGGCAATATCTTCGGGATGTTCCTCTAAACTGTACACCTTTGGAATCTGTTTTGGGTATTTGCACAATTTACCGGAGGGAAGACGATGAGCTTCGGGTACCTCTTCCACCCTTCGGTTGAGTTCCCGCTTTGTGCGACGTATCAAAAACTGACTCAGGTATCCCTGGAGTTTTTCCTTGTCCCGGGCGAGTAGGCGATTACTTTTTTTGTACAAATTCAAATAATTCTCTTTAGCCGCATCGTCGAGATTGTCAATGCCCATTATCTCAATTAGGCGGAACATATCTTCAAATCGCCGGTTAATGGGCGTGGCCGTAAGTAAAACCAGATGGTCGGCGAGGTTATTTTGAAGTCTTTCGCTTCGGTTTGAAGCGGAACTTAGGTAGTTATGTGCTTCGTCGAGTATGATGATACGAGCATTACTTAGCCGTTGATCCATGCGATTTTTGTTGTTCTTTTTGCTCAGTCGGCCTTGTGATTCCACATTGTTGAAGGAAGTGCCCATTTTAACGAACTCATCTTTCCAGCTCTCCACTACCTGTGGTGGACTAATAATTATGGAATTATCGTCGTGGATTCTTCCACCGCCCAGAAGCACCCGGTTTTTCAAACACAACTTCAAAGCAGCACCGAGGCGTGTTTTTCCCGAGCCTGTTGGGTCGGCAATCAACACACTTCCGAAGTGGTCCAGTACGTACAAGGCTTGTCCAATTGCCTCCTCCTGTACCCTCCACAGTTTGGGATCCAGATTACTGAAGAGTTCCGCCACACGTGGGTCGTTGCGAATAAAATCTCCTTCGAGCAATTCACCTACCGCCCGAGCCAGGGCTTCTTTCCAGGTCACCAGTTTCAGAAGACTCTCCAGCAGGCCGATCATGAATTGGTTGATGTCTTTACCATGGTCAAAGTAATACTTCCCAATGGCAGCAATTGATTCATAATCGGATAGTTGATGTGCCTTGGTGGCACGTATATTTGCCTCAAATTGATAGTGAAGTCCGCTTTGAGAAAAATTGCTGGAGCCGAGCAAGGCGCTGGCGTCGCCTACATAAATTTTGGCATGAAGTTTATCGTGAAGTCTGAATTCGATTTTCCCTGCTTTGATTTTTTCTATCAGGTTAATGACCGGCCAGCACAGGTAGGCTGCAATATTTTGTTTCAGCCAGAAATCAGTCATTTCCTGCTTGAGCTCTACGGTTCTGTAGGATTTTTTAAGCTCCCGGAAGATTGGTTCGTTACCCAGCACTACTTTGACCTTCTCGTTGACTTTAAAATCTGCCTGGTGAAAGAAGGTGATAAGATATTCCAGCGAGCTGTAGCCGGTGACGATTAGAAACTGCTTTGATACCGCAAATTCCTGGTCGAGGAAATCTTTAGTTTTTTTCCCAATGTTGGTAGGAAAACGTTCGGGTGGCGGCAGTTCTGAGAGGGAAGAGAATAGGTTGTTGGCCATGCTTTTGCGGAATATAATTTCAACATACATTTTCCCTTCGTAAAGCTAAAGTATAACGAGCGAAATTCCGAGCAAATAACAACTATTGATTATCCATACATCCCCAAACGGGTAAATTTCTGGTGAATATCCCTGGCAACTTGAAAAATCCAACTCACCCGCTTCAATTGGAATAAACAAAAGGGAACCCATTTCGTCAGCAGTCAAGGATAGAACGCCGAAG
>CAYTNI010000236.1:0-5367 GCA_964439115.1 uncultured Saprospiraceae bacterium | reverse complement strand
CACCGTGGCGGCTTCAGCGGAAACAGTCACCTCATTTAAGGTAAGCCCTTCAGCGGTAAGGCCAATCTGGTCGAGATTGACATCGGGCTTTTGTGGAGTAACAACCACATTTTCAATGGTTTTGGTTTTATATCCAATGAAGGTGATATCCACTTTGTAGGTACCGATCTTCACCTCTGAAAATCGGAAAACGCCTTTTTCATCGGTTACTACCCCATCGATTTGTCTGTTCTGGCGGATGTCAGTCAGGGCTACTGCAGCAAACTCTACGACCTCATTGGTAGTGGAATCTACAACAGTCCCCTGGATACGTCCAACAATGTTGGAACCGGCCTGCGGCGGACGCTGCGCATGAAGGGTAAAAGAGGCTAATACAAGGGAAAAAATAAAAAAACGATACATAAGTCAGGTTTTCAATGTTTTGAATGTAAGCATCATAAAAAGGAAACTTGACGCGAAAAGTTGAAAATCATCTGTAGAAATAGTGTTAATTATTGTTAAGCATCCATTTAGGTTCAACCTTTTGAATATTCCGGAAATTTATACCTTTGCCCTTGGCCCGAATTTTTTTGCTTATGTCAGAAGGTTTCAAAGCTTTTTTCATCGCTCTGTTGGTATTTTTCAGTTTGGTGGCTACTCAAAATAAAGAGGCCTTAGGTGCTGCTGCTGAGGTTAATGCCCCAAAAATGGTTGCCGCTACCGGACTGGATCCCGCCATGGAATCCACAATTCAGCAATACGATGCTTTTGTGCAGGAACGCATGACCGAGGAAGGATTTCCTGGCGTTGCAGTGGTCATAGTCAAGGGAGGGCAGGTAATTTTTGCGAAAGGATACGGGGTTCGCACTGCCAATAGCAACGATTCTGTAAACATCAACACGTTATTCAGGCTTGCCTCCCTTTCCAAGGGTTTTGCCGGCGTACTTGCTGGTCTTTTGGTGAAGGATGGGCATTTCCTGTGGGATGACCCAGTCAGCGCATACGTCAGAGATTTTAAACTCTACAAAAACCTATATACCGACTCTCTCCGACTGCGCCATGTCTTGAGCCATACTACCGGATTGCCGAAGCAGGCCTATTCCAACCTCATTGAATCTAATAGATCGTATGCGGAAGCACGAATGCGACTAGCCGAAGTACGGCCTACACACAAACCCGGAGTTTATTACAATTACCAAAACGTCGCCTTCAGCCTCATTGGAGATGTAGCCGAGCGAACGACCGGAAAGCGATTCGAAGACCTGCTGTACAGTAAGATTTTTCTGCCCCTCAATATGAACAACGCAGGCTCAGGATACTACAATTTCCTCCTGGATACTTCTAATATTGCATGGCCTCACAAATACGAACAGGAACGCTACCGCCGATACTCGGTTCGCCCGCAATACTATGAAGTACTGCCTGCCGCCGGAGTGAATGCCAGTGTCGCCGATATGGGTCAATGGCTTCTTTTTCTATTGGGACATCGCCCTGAGGTCATGGATAAAACCGAACTGAACCAGCTTTTTGAAAAACAAATTCCTGTTTCGCTTTCTGAAGGAAACCACCGCTCCTGGCCGGAAGCCACTGAGGCATGGTATGGATATGGCTGGCGTGGAATCATGAGCAAAGGCCAGAGAGTCATCTTCCACGGCGGGTATGTCAATAGCTTCAGGGCCGAAATCGCATTCGTACCCGAGGAGGATATCGGTATCGCTGTGCTCAGCAACGCCCCTTCCGGCTTCATGCACAATGCCACGCCTTTTTTCTGGTCGCTATACCATGAAATGAACCATGCGGAAAATTAACGTCCTCGTAACCGGTGCCAATGGCCAAACCGGACAGGAATTCCAAACCTTAGCTAAGGAATTCCACAATTGGCAGTTTGTATTCGCATCCTCCAAAACGCTGGATGTGGCCGATGAAAGTGCTGTTCATTCCTTTTTCGGGCAACATCATTTTGACTGGGTCATCAATTGTGCCGCCTATACTGCTGTGGACAAGGCTGAAACTGAATCCTCCTTAGCATGGCAGGTCAATGCTCATGGTCCAGCCCTCCTTGCGAATGCATGCAAGGTGCATGGCTCCCGATTGATACACCTCTCCACCGATTATGTGTTTCACACGCATCAAAATACGCCCTATCGGGAAGATGACCCCACCAACCCTCAATGTGTATATGCGGCTTCTAAACTAGCAGGTGAAGACAAGGTGCTCAACATATACCCGGAGGGAAGTACCATCGTGCGAACTTCATGGGTTTATTCCACATTTGGGCATAATTTTGTCAAAACGATGCTCAAACTAGGCCGGGAGAGAGAGGAACTTCGCGTGGTGAGTGACCAGATTGGTTCGCCTACTTACGCACGAGATATTGCACTCGCCCTCACTCGTGCTATCCGCGATGCAGAGGAAGGCATGGTTCATGTAAATTCCCTCAACGGCATTTTTCATTTTTCCAATGAAGGCGTGGCAAGCTGGTATGACTTTGCCTGTGCCATCTTTGAAATTGCAAAAATTTCCTGCAGGGTTTCACCCATTGATACGGCTCAATTCCCTACCCCGGCCAAAAGACCTCCTTTTAGTATGTTGCACAAAGGAAAATGGAAGGCTATTTCCGGCCAAAGCATTCCTCATTGGCGGGAAAGCCTCAATGTATGCCTCAGTCAAATGCCATAAGCGCAACTAGGGAACTATTCCTGGATTATCGCCGTGCCATTAACGTCACCGATTTTTATCCCGATAAACTGAACCACAGTATCCCGCTTTAATTCAGGGAACCCAATCCATTCCGGAAATCCGCTTCCTGCAAATGGATCCGTGGGCTCCGGAAAATCAAAATCTGCAGGCACAAATCTCCATGCGCTATTTTGGCTAAACTCCTGGTCTAAACCCAAAATAACCCTTCTTATTAGTACCATATCAAGTGTGGTAATGGTACCAGAGCGATTTACATCCGCTGCAATGATTTTATAGGGTGATCCAAGTGGCTGGATTCCCAGAATATGACGACTAATTAATACCAAATCGAAAATACTAACTCCATTACCGTGGCTTCCCGGTCGTTCCGCACGCAAGGTATAAGCCGGTTCTCCGGGCAAATCAGCAAATTCGAAGTGCCCATCAGGCAAACTGACCTCCATGGCATGGATACCCCCTTCCAAAATCAATTGTGCTCCGTTGATGGGAGCCATTGCCTCAGTTGTGACCCTGCCACTGAGGGCGCTGAAGGTTGGGCATGCCCCGGGCGGTACCTGGATATTGACCGTTGCACTACACACATTTACATTGCCATAACAATCGCTCATCCGCATCTCTACGGCAAGAGAGGACGTATCAGGACATACAAGCTCAATGAATGGCCGAAAAGTGGAATCGGGTTCGTGAGCCAGTTTGAGCAATTTTTGTCCAGCACAACAATCATCCCGGCTCGCAACGTCAATCATCTCTGGGGTGATGAGCCCCATTCCATCCTGCGTGAGCGCAAGTTGTATTTGTCCCCGACAAACCATTACCGGCGGCATCTCGTCTGCTACCTGTAAAGGTAACTCCCGAACAGTTCGATTTCCGCAATCGTCTTCGGCCTCAAAACGCAAAAGGTGCGTGCCCAGTGAAAACCCAGGAAAGGGAATCAGAGCCCCGACTTGGTCGCCACTTTGAGAGGTGAGTTCACCTGTAGGACCGAAAATACGCAGGTTGACATTACTGCACGCATCATTCACTGAGGGGGATGCTACGAAACCATGAGCCGAACATCCGATAAGTCCGGTGTCCATTGGACCTGCATTGACGGTTAGACGAAGGGTATCAGTAGCCATATCCGGTGGAGATTCGTCTGTAATCCGTATGAATTGTATATTTGAATTTCCTGCACCATCAGTAGTGAAAATCTGAAAGCCACAAGCATCTATTACAGTCCAGGTCCTTAGAATGACAAAACTTGCAGGGCCGCAGTAAGGGATGGTATCATCTTCAAAAGTAAAATGCATACCGCAAAGCGGAGTGTCCACCAGTGAGGGAATACCGGCTTTTCCGACTTCAGGATTTGCCAGCGTGGGGTCGGAAGCGTAAGTTTCACAGGCAATATCCAGATTTGCTGGAAACCGGAGCTGCGACAAAGCACCTCTCTGAATTTCAATGATTTGTATTCGGTTGGTGGTTTGTCCGAAAGAATCGGTTACCCGCCAGGTGCGATGAATTCGGGACACCGGATTACCACACGGGAAATTTTCTACCTGATCCTGGAAGTCCATGGTCCAGGTGCTGCAGTCCAAGACTATCGGATACCCCGTATTCGAGGGGTCGGTGGAGGCTGTGCAGGAAATGCTCTTGTTGGCCGGAGGTAAAACCGAAGGAGGATGATAATCCTTGATATGAAGCAGCGTAGTGCAATAATCGCCGCTGCAACTATCCGTAAGTACGCCCAGCAAAGTCCGGCCGGCATACTCGGCGGTAATTTGAGTCCCTACGGAAACTCCATTTTCAGTTAAAACCTCCAAGCCCAAACCACGCCATGTACTGGACGCGCCAAGCGCGAGCATGGCCTGACTCAATGATGCTGTACAGGTTTGGGGATGCAGTGCTACGTTAAGCGCGGAATGACAGGCCAGGCTCCCTGGAGTGCGTACGCTGGTAAAAGCGCTGACCGTGGCAGAACAGCCGGTTTGATGTGATGCATAAAAAGCGCTATCGCCGGCATAAAAGGTATAGTCCACCCGATAATTGCCGGCACCAAAGCCGGCCGGATCAAAAAGAGCCGTGGTGTAAGATTGGCCGCTTCCCAAATGGGTTACATGCCAATATTCTTCAATCGGGTCGATAGGGAAAAACTGGTTGTTCGCAATGGTACTGGCCGAACCATAGAGTAGAGATGGAGCTTCATCGCCGCAGTAATAATCGTTAAGATAATATATCTGCGGCTGTGGGTAGCGGCAAGTTTGAATAAATGGCCCGAAATGCTGACCGGGATATTCCGTTGGATTAAAAATCTGAATCGCAAATTCTATGCCGCTGAGGTGGGAGAAATGGAGCACGTAAATTCCGGATTGCCCGATTTCCGATATCTGGGTTCCGATAGTTAAAGCTTGAAGGCTTTCCGGCTCCTGAGCGCCATGGGCATATTCAATTTGCCAGGATTGCCCTGAGATGCCTGTAGCGATAATCAGCCAGGAGTCGAATACCTCCATTGCTGTACCAGCACCTGTTGCTTGGTTTGACAAAATACGGCAGCTACAAGGCATGCCAACATCGGCGTTCCCATTTTGGTCGAGATCCAGACCACTAGCATCAATGTCATTAAGGAATGTGAAGGTTCCGGTAAAGCTGCCGGGAAAGCCAACCTGGGCAGTGGGAGGGCCCTGGGCATGGAGTGAAAAAGTAGAAAACGTG
>CAYTNI010000235.1:0-5433 GCA_964439115.1 uncultured Saprospiraceae bacterium | reverse complement strand
ACTCCAGCTTTTTCGAAATACTACCCGCAAAAACATAGCCGTTCTCGCTCCCACAGGGGTTGCTGCACTGAACGTACGCGGTCAAACCATACATTCGTTCTTTGGGTTCCCTCCAAGGCTTTTTCCTGCCCACGAAATTAAAAAACGACGCGACCGCAAGCTGTACCGGGAGCTGGAAGTGCTGGTAGTAGATGAAATATCTATGGTCCGCGCAGATATTTTTGATCATATAGATTACTTCCTGCGGCTCCATCGGGAAGACCCAAGACCATTCGGTGGCGTTCAAATGGTTCTTTTTGGCGATCTTTTCCAATTACCTCCCGTGTTGGGCTCCGGAGAGGAGGCCGTCCTGTTTACTCAACAATATACCACGCCTTACTTCTTTTCTTCCCGCGTAATGCGAGCGGGTTTTGGCCTCCAGATGCTGGAACTCAGCAAAGTATATCGCCAGGAGCAACGCCATTTCCTCCGCCTGCTGGATGCAGTACGCCTAAATCACACCGACTTTGAAGACCTCGAGCTATTGAATACACGATGCTTGCCTCAATTTCAGGCTGATGATTTCTTCATAACCCTTTGTTCCCGCAATGCAAAAGCCGATGCCATCAATGGGGCGGAGCTGTCCAAATTACAAGGCGCTGAAAGCCGTTACCTCGCCTCCGTTTCCGGTGAGTTCAACCCCGCATTTTCTCCCGCCGATTCCGTACTCAAATTACGGGCAAAGGCGCAGGTGATGTTCCTTAAAAATGACCCTGAGCGTCAATATGTCAATGGTACCATTGGTAAAGTGCTCGAATGCAAGCCAGATTCAGCCTTGGTGGAAATTGAAGGGCCTCAGGGCGGCCAGCAAACCATCGAAGTCAATCCGGTGGAATGGGAAATGATTCGCTACAGCCTTGACCCGGAAAATCCTTCGAATATTAAGACGGAAATAGTTGGTGCCTTCCGACAATTGCCCCTGAGACTCGCCTGGGCGGTGACTATCCACAAAGCTCAGGGAAAAACTTTCGATAAAGTCATTATTGACCTTGATCGTGGCGCCTTTGAACACGGCCAGACTTACGTGGCGCTCAGCCGATGCCGAACCCTGGAGGGCATTGTACTTCGCCAGCCAATTCGACCTAACGATATTCGCACCGACGAACGTATTCTGGACTTCTACAACCTTCTGAAGTCTTAGAACGGATACCCCAATCCAAAATTGAAGTTGATATCCCGCATCCCCCAACCACGGAAATTTTCCCAGTAATCCGCTTCCCGTGGAGTGGGATCCATCATATTGCGCACCGGACGGGGATTACGAAGCCGGATGCCAAGATCCAGGCGGAAGATAAAATAAGTGAAATCAAGTCGGAATCCCATACCGGATCCAATGGCAATCTGTTTGTAAAAGGCATCTAAATTGGGGGTATGCTCCGGGCAATTGGAAGAGGCCCTGGGCCGCAACAGAAATTGCGACCCGCAACGCGTCGGGTCATTATTAAGCGTCCAAACATTGCCTGCATCCAGAAATATGGCCCCCTTCATACGTGAAAACATGTGAAAGCGGAGCTCGGCATTGAACTCCAATTTCAAATCACCTGTCTGATAAAAAAGTAGCCTTTGAGACAGATTATCGGACAGGGTATCCAGATAGCCGCCCGGCCCAAGACCGCGGGCTGCCCAACCTCTAATACTGTTGGGCCCACCTACGAAAAACTGTTTTACAAAAGGCACATCGGATGTTCGTCCGAAAGGTCGCGCAATGCCAATGTCCATTCGCGTGGCAAAAACAAGTTTGGGGGAGTATTCCTTGTAGTAGCGCATATCCCATTGTGCTCTGATGTATTGAGAAAATGGAATATTAAACAGGCGAAAGGTGTCACTACTCCCGGAGAGGCTGTTATACAAGCTGTTGGCAAGCCCAATCTCCGCACCGGAAAGCTCCAGCTTAAGTGCGTAATATCCTGATTCACCAGCTCGGTTGGGTTTTCGTTGATGGATAAGGTTGAACTCTTTAAACAAAAAACTAACGAACAGTTGTTTGCCAAAACTTCGCTCCAGAAACGGGTTTGCGGCTATAATGGAATCGAAAGCCATTTCAGTGATGGGGCGCAGATAATCTATTCCGATGTGATCTAAAACGAGTCGGGTATTGGAGCTTTTCGGAATGTCGTAGCCAAAGGAAGCATTCAGGAGACTGGTACGGTAAAAGCCAAGGTTAAAGATGTAGCTGAACCTGGTGGAGAAACGAGTAGCGGCCTTTTCCCTGAACAACTGATAGGCGGATTGCTCCCGGGTACGTCCCAGGTGGGAAATTCCCTTCCAAATACCGAGGTAGTCCACAAATTTGGGGAAAAACAAATCGTTTTGAAAGCCGAGTTCCACGGAGTTCCAAAATGCATTGGTGCGCAATTGGGACAAATTGACCTCAACCCCGGCATTGAAGTTGGTGACCAGCAATTCGGCTCCTCCAAACAAATTGCGATTCCTTGCCGTGGGCAAAAGGGAGAAGCCGATAAGGCTACCCCTACCGGTAAGGGTGGTGCCATCGATGTAATTGGCTTCCACATCGAACCCAATTTCGTACTTGTCATTTGGTGTAAGTTCAATCCGAAGGTCAAGAATCCCAGGGTATTTCGGATCGGGGTCAAGGCGAATTCGGACGAAGCGAAATACGCCCAATGCAGAAAGCTGCCTGATGCTCAGGTCATAGTTTTCCTGACTAAAATCGTCACCGGGATTCAGGTGCAGATTGCTGAAGATAGTTTGTGGCCTGACGAGGAATTCTGACTGGAGTACCCTAAAGCGGAAGTTGCCAATTAAGGTATCGGCATAAAGGCTATCCGGAAATGCGGCGTCGTACTGAGGAACAATGGTAACCTTGCCAATGCGGTATTTCTGATGCACGGGCTCAGTGTAAGGCTGATTAACCTCCAGATAAACGATGGCCCGCTGACGATCGCCTATGGTGTCCACGTCGAGTGGTGCGATGTTGTTGCTATAGAAGTAAGCATAACCTTCGTTGCGGAGGGTTTTGGCGATGCGCTCGCGTTCCGCATCGTAGAGGCTACCGGCAAGCGGGGATCCGCGTTTGAATACCGTTTCCCGGCTCATAGACTGCAAGGCACGGTGTACGGCCGTGTCGCGGGAAAAAAAATGTATAGTATCCACCCGCACAAGATCATTGGGCTCCACATAGTATCGTACATTCACTTTGGGGCCCCTTTCAATGGATTCGTAATTCACCACGGCCTGAAAGTGTCCGAGGTAGTTGAGGTAATACTCCATTTGACTGCGGGTAGCTTCTGCCAGGGAGTCATTAAAAATAGCAGGAGGCTCTGCCCGGCGTCGCTGCCAGTTTTTTAGCCAGGTAGTATCCGCCGGGTTGCTAGTTTTGTAGTAAAACCACTGCCGTGGGAAAAAGAAAAAAAAGCGAGAGTTGGGTTTTTGCTTGTAGAGGGTGGAGAGTTCGTATTTTAAATTTCCCTTATTTTTGACGTCCTTTGTTTGGGTGAGTACAATTTCATTTTTGGAAAGGAGGTATTCATTTTCTTTTAAGAATTTGGTGGTGCTACACCCTGAGACCAACAGGGCAAACGCACCGGCAACAAGCGAGAAGGAACGATTCTTAAAAAGCGACATACTTACTGTAAAATGGCAATATCCAGAAACGAAATCAAATTTGTACAGGCTCTGCATCAAAAGAAGTATCGCCAAATTTATGACAATTTCATCGCAGAGGGGGAAAAAATTGCCCGCGAAACTTTGCTCCAAAGCCGTTTTCAGGTTTTCAGCCTCTTTGCAGAAGCATCCTGGCTGTCTGCCAATCAAATGTTTTATGCACACCTGCCCGCAGAAACCATTCGGCAGGTAAGCACAGCAGAACTGGAGCGGATTTCCACGCTTCAAACGCCCAACAGTGTATTATTGGTATTGAAAAAGCCAACTTTGTCTGTAGAAAATCCTTTGCGCATCATCCAAAAGGCTCTCTTTTTAGACGATATACAGGACCCAGGAAATTTGGGCGCTATCCTTCGAATTGCCGACTGGTTTGGTATTCCCCTTGTCGTTTGTACTCCTGGAAGCGTAGAACTGTATAATCCCAAAGTGATACAGGCAAGCATGGGGGCATTTTTAAGAGTGCGCGTGGAGACCGCTACGCTAGAAGAAGTTATCGAGTCCAATCCCGGAATGCCGATTATGGGAGCGGTGCTTGATGGCGTAAACGTTTTTCAGGAAATGCTACCCGGCAGAGGGCTATTGGTCATCGGCAACGAAAGCAAAGGTGTTTCAGCATTCAACCAGAAGCTTTTGTCACAAAAATTAGCGATACCCCAACACCCCGAAGGAGGAGCAGAATCCTTGAATGCGGCCGTGGCAACAGGTATTTTGGTTGCATTGTGGCAAAACGCCAATACCACCTCAACCTCCTGAAAAACCGGAGTCCTGGGTTACTGTAAAACGAAATGAGGGGAAAGAAGCCGTATCCGGCGGAAGTTGTTCCATGATCCGGTAAAAGGAATCTAAATAAGATTTAATTTCTGCTTTTTCGGCTGGTGTAAGCCACTTGAATCGCGCCACAAATTGCATGATTTCAGGCTGCTTTTGAAGATATCTTTCCCTGACTTCCATAAAAATCGCTGGGTCAACTTTCAAGCCGAGGTAATCGCGATCCTTTATATGGCGTTGGTTGAGGTCAGAATCCGGCAGGGCATAAACAGCACTGACCAGTCCGGAAAAATCAAAATCGTACGCCACCGGGATGAGCTTGGCGCCAGAGGTAGGTTTCACCATTTTCAGATTGCGCACCATGGGGATGCTGTAATCTTCATTTCCAATCATGTAGTTGAATGTAGCCATGAGGGTTTGGTCAAAAGCGGAGATGCTGTCGGCGCCTGCATTCAGACAATCACAAAGCTTGCCGCCCATACGCTCTGCCAGCTCTTCATCATCTTCGATAAGGAAGCCATACCGTTTAATTTTGGGCAGGACGCCCATGGCATCCACATAAGTTACCCTGGCAATCTGAACGCGAAAACTATTGGGGGTGAGTATATTGTACAAGTTATAAGCAAGGAATTCCTTGAACACGTTTTGGCTGCCCTCCTCCTTATCATTCAGGCAATGGGTGGATAACTTGAGGTTGTTGTGCGGTAACATGCCGGCACTTAGGAGTTCTTTTTTGGGAAATTTAATTTTCACCGGCGGGAAGTCGCAAATCCGGCGGCGAAATTTCCCCCTCGGTACTACCTCGATATTTTGTTCAAGGGGCTTACCTTGTTTATCCTTAAAACGGAGCACAGCAGGCTGGTAATCTTCCCGGCGACGATTTTCAATAAGCTCGGTGAGATCTGTTTCAATCTCGATTTCAATGGCGTCCTCTCGCATGAGGGAACTGAATACGGAGGAGGACTGCGCATTAACCCAATTAGGGGCGGTGAACAATAAAAA
>CAYTNI010000234.1:0-5434 GCA_964439115.1 uncultured Saprospiraceae bacterium | reverse complement strand
TGATTCAAAGACTGATGCGTTTTTCAGCCGTCTTGCTGATGTTTGGAGCTTCCGCCCTCCATGCTCAATTTTCTTTCCAAAATGCCAATGCTCGCATGGGTTACGGCAATCACTTCAGCGGTGTGGCAATCGCTGTCGCTGATATGAATGCAGACGGACTGGATGACATTGTACATCTGCGCAACAGCCGGATTCTTTCTGTCGAATTACAGCAGCCAAACGGCCAGGGATTTATTACCATCAATGTGGGTCAGGTCTCAAATTCCAGCCAATGGAGTATGTGTGTGGCAGATGCCGACAATAATGGCTTCAACGATGTGCTCTGTGGAGGTTCCTACGACGGTGTGAAACTCATCAAAGCCTCCGCTAACGGTAGCGCTTATACCACAGGTAACTTACCGGGTACCAATATTTTTCTTCAGGGGTCGAATTTTGCAGATATTAATAACGATGGTTGGCTCGATATTTTTGCCTGTCACGATGACGGCAACAACCGGATCTGGGCCAACGACGGCACCGGCAATTATACCCCTGCCAATGACTGGATTCAAATGGCCACCGTACCGGTTTCTGATAACTCCGGCAACTATGGAAGTGTATGGACGGACTTCGACAATGATGGAGATCTCGACCTCTACATTGCCAAATGCCGAACCGGCGTCAATAGCCCCGCGGATGGCCGTCGAATTAACCAACTATTTGTTAACAACGGAAATGGAGAATTCAGCCAGGACACGCTTGACGTGTATGGGCTGCGCAACGGTGCCCAGTCCTGGACGGCAGATTTCGGGGATGTGGACAACGACGGCGATCTGGATTGTTTCATTACCAACCATGACGTGGCAAGTCAACTTTTGCTCAACAACGGCGCCGGCGTGTTTACCGATGCCACTGCCGCTTCCGGAATCGTAGTGCAGGGGTTACCCATTCAGGGCATCTTTCGGGACTTTGACAATGACGGATTCGTAGATATCATCGTGGCGGGCACGAGGCATCATCTTTTCAAAAATAATGGTGACGGTACTTTTTCGGATTTTGGAAATGCGGCCTTCGGTACTGTTCAGATGGAGTCTTACGCTGTTGGCGACCTGAATAATGACGGCTTACTGGATGTGTACGGCGGATACGCTCAGGTTTACACGACGCCAAGTACCATTCCGGATGTGGTTTGGCTCAATAATACGGCAAATAGCAATCACTACCTGACGGTCAGGCTCGAAGGTACTACGTCCAACAGAAATGCCATTGGCGCGCGAATTTCCATTTTCGGCCCCTGGGGCGTGCAAATCCGGGAGGTCAGGAGTGGAGAAAGCTACGGCATCATGAACAGTTTGGCGCAACATTTTGGGCTTGGCGGCCAACCTTCTGTGGACTCATTGGTTGTGCGTTGGCCTTCCGGACAAAGAGAGGTTTTCTATGATGTGCCGGCCGATCAGTCCATTTATATTAAGGAAGGTACCTGCATTTCCCCTTTTACCAGTCTGGTGGTTGACGGTCCCCTTGTTTTTTGCCCTGGTGACAGCCTTGAGCTGAGCGTCACCGGCGGTAGTAATGTCGAGTGGTCAAACGGACTGACCACTTCCTCCATTGCAGTAACGACCGGAGGAAGGTACAGCGCGGTAGTGACGGATACATCTGCTGCGTGTTTCACCATCACCCCTTCGGTAGAGGTGATTGTTGACCCGGAGATATTTCCAGCTATAGAAGCCTTGGGTGATACCGTTTTCTGTCCGGGCGGAAGCGTGGTTCTTCAGGCAAGCCCCTCTGAATCCTACACTTGGTCCACTGGAGCAAATACACCCACTATAGAGGTGAACACGACCGGCACCTACTTTTTCACGGCTCCCGGCTTGTGTAGGGATTTTCAAAGCCCAGCCATCTCTGTATTCCTGTTAGATGCTCCTTTACCTGCCGTAGAAAACGATACTATTTCCGGAACGGGAACAGCTGTTTTGCGGGCAAGTGGCGATGCGCCGCGCTGGTATGAAAATCCGGTTGGCGGTTCACCTATATATATAGGAGATTCGCTGGTCATTCCAAACCTCAGCATGACAGATACTTTTTATGTGGAGGACCCTCAGTTGTATCCTGGTCCGGTGGTCTTTGCTGGTCCGGTTGCCCATTCGGGTTCTTCACAGTTTAGTGGCAACAATACCAATGGCGCTGTCATATTCGATGCTTTTCAGCCATTCACGTTGCAACGTGTCCGTGTATCCACTGATACCCCCGGACGAAGAATCATCGAGTTGAGGAGTAGTGCGGGCACGCTGCTTCAGGCACTGACAGCTGATTTACTTGCGGGTGACACGCTATTAACACTTGATTTTGCAGTACCACAAGGCGAAAATTTGTTCCTAACTACGAATACTACCCAAAACCAGCAATCCTTTGGGTTCAACGGACCCCGATTGCGTCGTACAAGCGGTGGTTCGGTACAATACCCGTATCTCGCCTCCAATGTGGTATCGCTGAAGAATTCGAATTTTGGTATGGATGTGTATTACTATTTCTACAATTGGGAAATCAAGCTTGCGGATGAGGAATGTATCAGCGAGCGGGTTCCTGTATATGCCGTAGTGTTGATTAGCAATGCCAGCGAAAATGCTGATCCTTCTGAAGTATCGCTTTCCCTTGCTCCCAATCCTATTTCTGAGGGCTTTTCTACGCTCCGTATTGCTCCTGAGCTCACCGAAACAGCACGTCTTAGCGTGATGGATGCCCAGGGGCGCCAGGTAATGACTAAAACAGTGGATCAGGGAACTTCCGCCTTGAATTTGGACTTTAGTAGTTTGCCGGCTGGGTGGTACCAACTCATTATAACCTATGGCGACAAAAGACTTCAAACCAGATTGATAAAACAATGATATGAAAAGATTACTTCTATTTATTTGCTGGATGTTGTGGGTTTTTATCCTTCAAGCCCAACTCACCATTCAGTTGGCATCCATTCCGGCAAATACGCCTCCTGGGAGTAGCATATTCATAGCCGGAAATTTTAACAATTGGAATCCGGGCAGCACTGCTCATAAGCTAACCCTGAATGACCAGGGTGTGTATAGCATTACCCTGAATATTCCGGCAATGCTGCTGGAGTTCAAGTTCACAAGAGGGTCGTGGCCTACGGTCGAAGGCTCTGCCGCTGGAGGGTTTATTCCAAATCGCACGTTCAATTACACCGGAGGGCAACAGTCGCTAACTATCCAGATTGCCGGCTGGGAAGGCTTGAGTGGGTCGGGTAGCAGCACCGCTGCGCCCAATGTGAGTGTGTTGAGCCAGAATTTTTTCATGCCGCAACTCAACCGAAGCCGTAGGATATGGGTATATCTGCCGCCTGATTATGCAAATTCGGGCAAGTACTATCCGGTATTGTACATGCAGGACGGGCAAAACCTCTTTGATCAGAGTACCAGTTTTTCCGGTGAATGGCAAGTGGATGAGACGCTGAATAACCTGTTCCAACAAGGCGATGATGGTATTATTGTCGTAGGTATAGACAATGGGGGCTCTAATCGGATTAATGAATATTCGCCTTGGGTCAATCCCCAGTACGGGGGCGGGCAGGGGGATGAATATATTCAGTTTATTGCTCAGACACTTAAACCACACGTTGATTCGGTTTTTCGGACGAGGCCTCAGCGGGATTATACAGGAATCATGGGCTCCAGCCTTGGAGGCCTGATCGCTCATTTTGGCGGCATTGAACGCCAGGATGTGTTTGGGAAGGTAGGTATTTTTTCTCCTTCCTACTGGTTTTCCCAGCAGTGTTATTCACATACCGCCTCTGTTGGCAGGCAGTCGCCGATGCGTATTTACCTATTGGCGGGGCAACAGGAAGGTAATGGTTCGGTGGTAGCACAACTCCAGGCAATGTACGATACCCTTCGACAGGCAGGGTTTCCTACGGCAGAACTGCAAAAAGTTACGCATAGCGACGGGCAGCACAGTGAATGGTACTGGCGCAGGGAGTTTGGTGCAGCTTATCAATGGCTGTTTGCGGATGTAGGAACCACATCATTGGCCAATCTACCCAAAGTTCCGCCATTCCGAATTTTCCCCAATCCGGCGCAAAACCAGGTACAGGTATCCGGTCTGGAGGAATATCCGCGCATTTCCGTGCAGGTTTTTGACCTCAGCGGCAGGCTTGCCTTACCTATGAAAATATTGACAGATAATAACCTGGACATAAGCAGGCTTCCTCAGGGAAAATACCTTATTCGCTTTTTTGCCGGCCAAGTCCCAATAGGAACGAAAAAACTGAATATTCATCGGAGGTAGATATTCTCTAACGAATACTATCTGGAATAATTCTAAATAAAATAGAAGTATGGCAATGGGCGCGAACATCCGTTGTGGAAATCCGCTTATTACCATAGTTTTGCGCCAATTCCGGCGCGGCAGGAGGGATTATTCACAATCAACGAACTAGAACTAAGACAAATATGAGTTGGCTTAAAAACTTCATCACCTCTTCTTTGGGCAAGAAGCTTGTCATGAGCCTCACGGGCATTTTTCTTATCTTGTTTCTGGTGGTTCATCTTATCGGCAATTTGCAACTGCTGAGTTTTCTTGCGAACGATCCTTTGGATATGCCCGGGAAAGCATTCAATGAGTATGCCTATTTTATGACCACCTTTACCCCTATCAAGGTAGTCTCTTACGGACTTTATGCATTTATCCTTATTCATGCGGTGCAGGGATGGATACTTTGGCGCCAGAATAAGGATGCACGCGGTCCGGTAGGCTATGCCGTCAATGATTTGCGTGCAGTAAACACCAATGCTCGTGCAGCTTCCCGGATGGGTTGGCTGGGTACCATTATTTTTGTATTTATCATGTTGCACCTTTATCAGTTTTGGTTGCAGATGAAATTAAACGTAGTGCCGATGGTAACCTACGGCGATGTGGAGGTAAAGGATTTGTATGCTATTGTGGCGCTTGCTTTTCAGGATCCATTGTACGTGGTGATATATGTTGTTTCAATGGTGGTGATAGCATTCCACCTGTGGCATGGTTTTCAGAGTTCATTTCAGACTTTGGGGCTTAACCACAAAAAATACACGCCGGCCATTCAATTTCTGGGCAGGGTTTATGCAGTGCTGGTTCCCCTTGGGTTCGCTTTGATTCCCATTGCCATGTATCTTCAATCTCTGAACGCGTAAAAACAGACCATATCTATGAAACTCGACGGAAAAGTACCCGCAGGTTCCCTGTCAGAAAAGTGGACTAAATACCGCTCTACAGTGTCGTTGGTTGCTCCTCATAATAAATTGCGACTTGAGGTTATTGTAGTAGGTACCGGACTTGCCGGTGCATCGGCGGCAGCAACCCTTGGTGAATTGGGATATAATGTCAAGTGCTTCACATTTCACGACAGCCCTCGCCGTGCGCACAGCATTGCGGCTCAGGGTGGTATAAACGCGGCTAAAAATTACCG
>CAYTNI010000233.1:0-5474 GCA_964439115.1 uncultured Saprospiraceae bacterium | reverse complement strand
AATTTGCACGAGCCTCATCGTCGAGTAGTCCTGCCTGCAAAGCTACAGGGTGGTACAATACTACCTGGTCAAATAATTCTTCCAGGGTAAAAATGCGCATCGTGTCCTGTTCTTGCCCGTATAAAGAGCAAGCTGCAGTAAAAAAAAACCCTAATATCCACCCTAACTTAATACCAAGCTTAATGTCCATTTGCCTATTTCATCAAATCCCAGAAAATATTTTCAGTATGTTTACTTCAGAGAACGCGCCGGTGCTTTCCGCTTGAGTTCATCTTCCTCGATTTCCTTACTCTTGTAAAAATCAGGAGGAAACCCGTTGAGCTGTCTCCAAATTTCATACCATAGCTGAACTGTGTTCAAAAGAGCAATACCCTGCGCCCCCGAACCCGGCCTGAGCTCTTTGGGCCATACCTTATCCTCTGAACCCGGCGTTACCAGAATGCGGTACTTGCCATTGTCACTAATCATATTGTCAATGGCCACGACCTTTCCACTATAGGTGCCGAATGATTGCCCTGGCCATCCGCTAAAAATAAAAGCGGGCCATCCATCAAAAATAAATCGCACCTCCTGTTCAAAATTAATAAGAGGTAAATCCATAGGGTTGATGTACAACTCTACGGCAAGCTGAAAATCAGCTGGTACAATACTGACGATAGGATCCCCCTCTTTAACGGTTTCTCCAATGCCGGGCGTGATGGCCTTGGTGATGTAACAGTCCTGAGGAGCCAGAATATAGTAGAAAGAGCTTCTTTGTCGGTAATTGGCCGTTTCAATCCGGAGCTTATTGACACCAGCTTCCGCATCAAATTGGTCAGACAGGGTGCTGAAACGGTCAGACTCCGCCTTGGCAATTTTTTGATTGTATTCGAATAGGATGGCCTCCAGTTCTAACCGGGCAATATTGAGGTCATTGCGACTGGCGTCAAGCTTGTTTTGAGCGGCAATTACCTTAGCCTCCGTTTCCTGGAGCTTAACCCGACGATCTTCCACTTTGGTACGCGGTTCAATACCTTTTTCAAAAAGCATTCTAGTACGATTATATTGGATTTGGGCCACGGAATCCTGGATTCGCGCCTGCGCCCAGTCGGCACTGTCCGCAGCAATTTTAAATCTAGCCTGGCTGATTTTGTTTCGAAGTTGCTGTTGTTTGTAGATAAGTTCGCTGCGCATGGCTTTAACCTGGTCTTCCAGCGCATTGGCTTTTTCAGAGTAGTTTCTGATAGCCCCTTCTTTTGCCGTTACCTGTTTCTCGGTGCGTTCCACCAAAAGCGGGTCAAAATACTCTGCTTTTATTTCGGAAATGAATACAATAGTATCCCCTTTGCGAACAAGTTGGCCCTCCCGAACATACCATTTTTCAATACGGCCGGCAATGGCAGAGGGGATATATTGGGGTCGTTGTTCGGGCTTCAGGGTGGTCACTGTGCCTTGAGACTGGATATTTTGCTGCCACGGCAAAAACAGAAATCCAATAAATAGAAACAGGGCTATAGAAAGCCAGCGCGTAAACATCCGGTGGCTGCCGGGAAGATCCATTTTCCGAAAAGAAGCATATTGTTCTTTATCAATATTCGTAATAATTGTGTTTTCAGATATGTTCAGCATCTTTAATCATTTGTATGCGCTCCGGAAACATTGAAGACCTTATTATAGTGGGGTCCGCGTTGAATATCCTCGAAAGTGCCTATTTGAACGATTCTGCCATTTTCCATGATAATAACTTTGTCGCAAAGTGAGGCCAGAAGGTGGTCGTTTGATGCAGCCACCAGCGTCCAGTTGTTGTCTTTATGGGCAAGAAAATGTGCAATTTCTTTTCGGTCATTGGGATCCAGTACCCGTAGGAAACTTTCCATCGCCAGGAGTTGTGGCCGGGTGACGATTGCTCGTGCAAGGATAATTTTCATCCGGGTGCCATGTGGAATATTTCTACCCTCTGCGGTCAGTATAGTATTGTACCCATTGGGAAGTTCAGCGATGTAGTTGTCGAGGTGCATCTTTTTTGCAGCCCAAATGGCATCTTCCAAAGAAACCTCTTCGTGGCCCATGGCAATATTTTCCAGCACCGTTCCCTGGAAAATACCTTCCAGCGTGCAAAAATCCCCGACGTGTTCCCTAAGACTATTGATATTCAGACTTTTGAATGGAAATCCGTTATAAGAAACCACACCCTGATAATCTGTGTACAGTCCTGAGAGTACCTTTACCAATGTGGATTTCCCGGCACCATTATAACCTGAAATACAAACGCGTTCTCCTGGTACTATATCCAGGTTAATAGGATGCAGGGCTTGCTTGAATGAACCCTCATAGGAAAAGCAAAGGTCTTTGGTCTGTACAGCAAGGCCGTTGCCTTTGTCTATTTCAGAAAAACACAGACCTTCATCGGTTTCCAGAGGCAAATCTGTGACAAACCCCAATTTTTCGATGCCCGTGAGTACGTCGTATATATTTTCTATACTCATAATCATCTTATCCACAGAAGCTATTGTGAGCAACACCACAATTTCAGCGGCCACAAATTGTCCGATATTAATCTGGTTCTCAATCACCAGATACGCTCCCAGCAGCAAAAATGCCGCTGTGATTGTTGCTTTGAGTAATACGAAACCGCCGTATTGATAAACGACGATACTAAAATGCGATTTTCTAAAATCCAGATATTTACTAACAAGCTTATCCACCTTTTGAATATGAAATTGCGTGGCACCAGCCAACTTGAAGGTCGTCATGGCACGAGCCAGCTCTTCCAGCCAGTACGCAGTTTCATATTTGTATTTTGACATACCCATATTTGTCTCGAGCCCGGGAGGGCCCGTAAACCGAAAGATTACTAACAAAAACATGAGTAAGCCTATGCCGAAAAAGGCAAAGAATGGATGGTAAAATGCAATTAATAGTAATCCGAACAGAATTTGAAGTGCTGCCGTGGACAGGTCAATCACAATTTTCGGAATACCTTTCTGAAGCGTAAGTGTATCGAAGAACCTATTCATCAGCTCCGGCGCATAATGCCGGTTCAGCACCTCCATCTTGAGCCGGGGAATGCGATATGCAAGGTCAAATGCTGAGCGGGTGAAAATACGCCGCTGGATATTCTCCATCACAGTAATTTGCATCACCCGTAAAACTCCTGCCATGGCAGTAGCTACCGTTACCGCTAAAACCAGGAGTATCAGCGATGCCGATACCGCTCCACCGGCGATGAGACCTATGACCGCCTGAATACCGAGAGGAAGGCTTAAAGTAATCAAACCTTCAAACGCGGCATAGACATATACATAACCAATGTCCTTACGGTCTAATTGCAGTAATTTGAAAAATCGCTTCACAGAACTGGCTCCCGAATTCGCGCCCATGGCCTTTTCTCGTATAAATTGGCTAAAAAGTGGATTGCAAACCGTAAAGATTTGCAATCCATCTCAAAATATTACCCTTCGCCTTAATTATTTCTAGTGTTGCGCATCGGAGGGGCAGGAATGCCGTCCTCTGAATTCAAAATGAACGGCGTCTTTCCATCCGATATGATGACTTTTGCATTGTTGGATTTGGCGAGCTCCAGGAAGGCCTCAATGCTCTTGTACTGAACCAGGATTGGACTCAGGCCTTGTGCAATGATATTCTGTGCATCCCGTACGCCTTCCGCTTCAATGCGCTTGCGCTCAGCTTCCCGCCGCGCTTCCTGCAAAACAAATTCCATGCGCTGGGCAGCCTGCTCGGCCTCAAGTTTTTGCTCAATAGCCGCAGAAAGACTGCGCGGTAAAACAATGCTCTTCAACAACACGGCCTCCACATTGATGCCGCGATCACTCAAAAGCTTGCTCATTTGATCCCGGATTGCCAATTCAATCGTAGCGCGTTCTCCGGTGTGCATGTCTTTCGCATCAAAACGCGCTGTGACATCCGCTACAGCGGAGCGGAATACAGGCAGAATGACACTACGCTCGTAGTCAGGCCCAACACTTCTCAAAATATCAGGGGCCTTTCGTGCAGTAACGCTGTAAAGGATAGACACTTCAGACTGAATGGTGAGTCCTTCACGGGAAGGCAGGTTCAAGGACACTTCAAGGTTAACCGTTCTGGTAGGTACACGTATAATCTTGGTAAAGAAAGGGTTGAAAACCCTCAAACCTTCGGTGTATGGCTGTTCCTTGAATTCGCCAAGCTTCCGCTTGACACCCACTTCGCCCTGCTTCACTATGGTGCAGGAGCTGGTGAACAGTGCAATCACTGCAAAGAAAGCCATCGTCTTGAAAGAAAAACGCTCGCGGTTCATATAGTTTGGTTTAATGGTTGTTCGTATTAGGTAAACTTTCAGAGGCCACCGGTTGAAGCAAGCCCATTGTAAACGTTTCAAGGAGGTTCACCACTTGTTCCCGGGTATTCTCCCCAGCCCTAATATCGGTAAGCCGAGGAAGATGATGTGCAAAGTACATATTGTTGTTGGCCATCTCCAGAATATTGGTTGCCAGTGCCCTGGGATACGGAAATGCAGGATTTACCTCCAGAATCAAATCCGCCAGCTTGGCACACAGCGTTTTGTAAGACTTGAAAAAACCATCCTTGTTTAGCTCGTCAACCTCTTTGCTGTGATAGGCCTTGGTTCCCTCTACTACTACGATGCGATGCAGCACATCTTCGTCAATAAAGTCCACTTTTGTGTTTCGGCGCGAAGTATCTACTATGGCCTTAATGGCTCTGCGCAGTTTCTCTTCTGGCCATTCGATGTTTAATACGGCATAATCAATATGCACCTTCATCCACTCCCAGTACCAATTGGTGAGATACAATAGTAAAAACTGCTTGTTGGAGAAATAACGGTAAATAGTTGCCTCCGTGGAACCAATCTGTTCCGCCAGTTTTTTGAAAGTGAAACGCTCAAGGCCGATTTCATCCAATAGCTCAATACCGTGCTTGAGAATCTTTCTCCCCAAGTCCGAGCGTTGGGGATCTTTCACATAAAGTTTCTCATTGATGGTTAATTCAATAGAAAACAGATCCATAAGACTATAATTGATGCTTTTTGCCGGTTAAAATCTTTTCGGAATTATTCTATCAAATCAGCTACAGAGGCATCCTTGTACAAAAGACGTACAGCCTCCTGTAATTTTTTGCGGGCAAAGAAAATCCTGCTCTTGACAGTCCCAAGTGGAATCTGCAACTCCTGTGAAATCTCCTCGTACTTGAACCCCTGGTAATGCATCAGAAATGGAATGCGTACCCAGTCTTCCAACTGATCTACAGCACGGTACAATTCTTCAAAAGTTATTGAACCCAAAGCCGAGTTTTGTATGGCGTTATCTCCCGCATTCAGTAAAAAGTCGTTGTCCGAGTGATCGTATAACGTTTTGCGACGCTTCCGCTGACGGTAGTTGTTGATAAACGTATTTCGCATGATAGTCATGAGCCAGGCCCGTAGGTTTGTCTTGGGCTGGTACATGTTGCGATACTTGAAAGCTTTATAGGCCGTTTCC
>CAYTNI010000232.1:0-5478 GCA_964439115.1 uncultured Saprospiraceae bacterium | reverse complement strand
ACCAAAAATTCCTAAATGCACACAAATTTACACAATTAAAAGTATAAAATTGTTTTTTTTGGGTTAAAAAAAATTTTATATTGGGAAAAGAATGGTTAAGCTTCGAAATTATTGCGCTCCCTGCTACCAGCGGGTCATTACCCCGCTTAGAAGGAGAAAATGCACGGGAAATTCTGTTATTGTTTAAAAAAGACGAAGATCCCGCGATAAAAGAATTCTTGCTGCGCATGATGCGGGCGGCTGGTGTGGAACTAAACAAAGATACATATTTCGCCGGTATTGAGCAAGGTTTTGAACCTTCTTTCGCTCAATTATGGCATTTAGTGCCTTTTCAAAAGCTCCTGATTTTTGGGATTAAGCCACAGGCCATAGGGCTTCACCTGGAATATACGCTGTACCAGCCGATAGTTTTTCGGGATAAAACCATACTAATCAGCGATTGTCTGCGCGATTTGTCGGAAGAACGGGCACGCAATGGAAAGGAGCGCTCCGGGGCATTATGGGCAGCCATGAAAGAAATATTTAAAGTATGAAATATACGGAGATTGTTTTTGCCACCGGCAATTCCCATAAAATATCCGAGGTTGCAGCCATTCTTCCTGGCAACATCCACCTGATTGGCCTTAAGGACATCGGCTGTACCGAAGAACTGCCGGAAACTACCCCTACTTTGGAGGGCAATGCGGAGCAGAAAGCGCGTTATGTATGCGACAAGTATCATGTAAATTGTTTTGCAGAGGACACTGGATTGGAAATTGAGGCCCTTAACGGAGCACCAGGGGTTTGGTCAGCACGATATGCAGGGCCTCAAAAGGATGATGCCGCTAACCGGATGCGCGTGCTTGAGCAACTTGCCGGTGTACAGCACCGCAAAGCACGCTTCCGAACCGTCATCGCCCTGATACTACAATCCAGGGTACATCTCTTCGAAGGCATAGCAGAAGGGCACATTGCATGGGAACCTGCCGGAGAAGGCGGTTTCGGATACGATAGTATCTTTATTCCCTCAGGTGAAACGCGAACTTTTGCCCAGATGAGCGCAGCTGAAAAAAATGCCATCAGCCATAGGGCAAAAGCCACTGCCCTTCTGAGCGCCTTCCTCCAATCCTAATGCAGGTTTTTCTTTTGGGGTAAATCCGTATCTTTGCATCAGAAAACCGGGTATAATGACTGCCGAAAATCTTCTTCAATTTCTTCAGCATCCACAGAATTTGCGCAGGGTGTCTTATCAGGAGTTGAAAACACTGGCGCTGGAATACCCTTACTGCACCCATATTCATCAATTATTGCTGCTCAAAAGCAAATTGAGCGACCAAAAGGATTTCTCTATTGACCTTGCGCGGGCTGCCGCATCCAGCCCTGACAGGAATCACCTTCGACAGCGACTGCTCGAATTTGAACAGGAACTAAAAGCCGCCGCTCAGTCTCGCGAGGAAGTATTCGAACTTAAACCGCCGGCGGAAGTCGAAGAATTGCTCGCAGGCATTCGTACCACCCAGGTATCCCCTGCCAAAGAGGATAATGTACCCTCACGAATACTCGAATCTCCACCACCGCAACCTGAAATTTTGTCACCCCCTTCTACCCAATACCAAACTCCTGCTGAAAATCCATCCACGGCGACTCCAATAGACAAAGCTTCCCCTACAACCGAAATCTCCTCTCAGGAAGAGAATCAAGGATATGCACCTGAGCCATTGGACAAATCAGCATTTAAATCCTGGAATCTGCAACACCGGCAGGTCATTTTTCGCTCCCCTTTATCTGCTGCTACGCTAAACAAACCATCCGGACCGGTGCCACTACCGCCTCCATCGGAGCCGATATCCGATGCTCAAAACCAGGAGGAAAAGATAGCCGAAAACCCTGCAGACTTGCACCACCTGGCCGAGGTCAGCATAGAAGAAAAACAGGAAGTAGCCTCCGAAACACTCGCGGCACTTCTGGTACGTCAGGGGAATCTTCAAAAGGCCATCGAAATGTACCAACGATTAATTTTGAAATTTCCAGAAAAAAGTGCGTTCTTTGCAGCCCAAATCGAAAATCTAAAAAAATAACGCAAATGTCAGCCTTGACTATCCTTATTGCCTTCATCGGGGTGTTGCTGATGATCGCAGTCCTGATTCAGAACCCCAAAGGGGGCGGTGTGGATTCCACATTCGGCGGGGCGCAAGCCAATCAAATGTTTGGTGCAGCCAAATCATCAGATTTCATTGAAAAACTGACCTGGGGTCTCGCCGCTGCCATGCTGGTGCTTTGCATCGTGGCCGCAGTGATGGTGGGTGACGGCGCAGCAGCCACTGAACAACTGCTCTCCCAATAATTTTCGGGTAGCGATATTTCAATATTTTAAGGCCAAAATCGCAGTGTTGTTATGCAGCAACACTGCGGTTTTTTTTGCTGAATACACAACCCCATCAATAAAAATACAAACTGCCGCCTATCCACCAAACCGACAATTTGACAAATCCAACATAAAGATAACCCAGCCAAACCACTTTTCTGCACGCAAAACCTGAAATTCTGTCATAAAACAAGATTTGGCACGCGGTATGCAATGTGAGGTTGTCCAAACAATTATTTTTCACTAAAGATAAAATCAAAACGTTATGATGAAACCAATCGGCGACAGAGTGGTCATCAAGCCTGCCCCGGCAGAAGAGAAGACCAAAGGCGGCATTATCATCCCAGATACGGCCAAGGAAAAACCGCAACGCGGTGAAGTCGTAGCCGTAGGTCCCGGCAAAGACGGCAACCTCATGACCGTTCAAGTAGGTGATGTGGTACTTTACGGCAAATATGCCGGACAGGAAATCCACTACAATGGCGAAGACTATATGATCATGCGCGAAGATGATATCCTGGTCGTCATCTAATCCTTTACCTCCTCACAAAAAATCCAACAACTACTATGGCTTCTAAAGAAATAAGTTTCGACCGCGATGCACGTGAAAAGCTCCGCACCGGTGTAGATGCGTTGGCAAACGCAGTAAGAGTTACCCTTGGCCCTAAAGGCCGTAACGTCGTAATACAAAAAAGCTTCGGCGCGCCTCAAATCACTAAGGACGGTGTCACCGTGGCAAAAGAAGTGGAACTGGAAGATCCAGTAGAAAATATGGGCGCCCAGATGGTGAAGGAAGTAGCTTCCAAAACCGCTGATCTCGCAGGCGACGGCACCACCACTGCCACCGTACTCGCCCAGGCAATGATTAATGCCGGCCTCAAAAATGTAACCGCCGGCGCTAATCCGATGGATCTCAAGCGCGGCATGGACAAAGCTGTCAAGGCTATCGTGGAAGACCTCAAAAGTCAATCTGAACAAATTGGCGATGACTTCGAGAAAATCCGCCAGGTCGGCGCTATCTCCGCCAATAACGACGATGAAATCGGCTCCCTGATTGCAGATGCCATGAAGCGCGTCACCAAAGACGGCGTCATCACCGTGGAAGAAGCAAAAGGTACCGATACGTACGTGGAAGAAGTGCTCGGCATGCAATTCGACCGCGGATACCTCTCTCCGTACTTCGTCACCAATACCGATGATATGACAGTGGAGTACGAAAATCCGTTCATCCTGATCCACGATAAGAAAATCGCCAACATGCAGGAAATCGTACCGGTACTGGAAAAAGTAATCGGCTCCGGACGCCCCCTGCTCATGATTGCTGAAGATGTGGAAAGTCAGGCCCTTGGCGTACTCGTTGTCAACCGCCTGCGCGCCAACCTCAAGGTGGTAGCTGTAAAAGCCCCAGGCTTCGGTGACCGCCGCAAGGCTATGCTTGAAGATATTGCCATCCTCACCGGAGGTACCGTCATCAGCGATGAAAAAGGCTACAAACTCGATGCCACAACGCTCGACCTGCTCGGCCAGGCTGAGAAAATTGTCGTGGATAAGGACAATACCACCATCGTCAATGGTCGTGGCCATGGCGACGAAATCAAGGCTCGTATCAATCAGATCAAACAACAGATTGAGACAACCACTTCTGATTACGATCGCGAAAAACTGCAGGAACGCCTCGCTAAATTGTCAGGCGGCGTAGCCGTACTCTATGTGGGCGCACCTACCGAGGTGGAAATGAAAGAAAAGAAAGACCGCGTAGATGATGCTCTGCACGCTACCCGCGCCGCAGTGGAGGAAGGCATCGTAGCCGGAGGCGGTGTGGCGCTTGTGAGAGCTATCAATGCACTTGACAAAGTGGCAGGCGCCAACGAGGACGAAAATGTAGGCGTTCAGATTGTACGCAAATCGCTCGAAGCACCGTTGCGCATCATCGCTTCCAACGCCGGATTGGAAGGCTCCGTTGTACTCCAAAAAGTAATGGAAGGCAAGGGTAGCTTTGGTTACAATGCGCGCACCGATGTGTACGAAGACCTCAAAAAGGCAGGTGTCATTGACCCCACTAAGGTGACTCGCGTAGCACTGGAAAATGCCGTCTCTATCGCAGGCATGGTACTCACCACCGAATGCGTAGTAAACGACAAACCCGAGAAAAATGCACCCCAGATGCCCATGCCTCCGGGTGGCATGGGCGGCATGGGCGGCATGATGTAATCCGATCTCAAAAAATCATTTTATAAATCCCGGGTTTGCCTTGCAGGCCCGGGATTTTTTGTTGCACCCTCAGCAGTTTGGCAATTTCCATACCACATCCAAGCTCTATACCACCCCAAACGAAACCAGGCGTACATTAGAATAAACGCCTCTGGCCTCCCTCGTTGAACCAAATACCTGTATTTTCGTTTTCTATTTTTGACATCACCATACCCATAACGGCCTACATGGAACTGACAACCACCGGATTTAGGTTTCGCCAATTTACTGTCGAACAAGACCGTTGTACCATGAAAGTGGGCACCGATGCCGTATTGCTCGGTGCCTGGGTGGAAGTGGATGGCGCTGAAAAAGCGCTGGACGTCGGAACAGGAACCGGAGTGATCGCCATCATGCTGGCACAACGGCATCCTTCACTAACCGTGCATGGCGTAGAAATTGACCCGCAGGCGCACATCCAGTCCACTGAAAATATGAGCGCTTCTCCCTGGGCGGATCGCCTGACCTCCTTTCCCGATGCCATTCAATCCTACGCCCAAAGTTGTCCGCACACATACAATCTTATCGTCAGCAACCCTCCGTTTTTTACAGGTGGCGTTTTCTCTGAAAGCCCTGAACGGCAACAAGTGCGCCACACCGTAAAACTGCCGCACAGCGACTTACTTTCTGCCTGCCGAAAACTCATTTCCCCAAATGGCACCCTGGCGGTCATCCTCCCTCTACTCGAGGGGCTTCGATTTGTGGAAATGGCCAGAAACTTCCGATTCTATTGCGAGCGCATGACAGAAGTACAGGCCAAAGCAGGTAAACCGGTAAACCGCCTGCTCCTACAGTTTAAACCCGAAATTCCGGATGTGGTCCGCAAAGATACGCTCATCCTGCAGGATACAGATTCCAATGCTCGGAGCGATGCCTACCGCGAA
>CAYTNI010000231.1:0-5484 GCA_964439115.1 uncultured Saprospiraceae bacterium | reverse complement strand
CCCGCTTCGAACACGAATACACGCCTCAATGACCCCCTGCTAAGCAACGAACCGATTCTCAAAAATGACTTTGCTGAGATTGAAATAAATTTTATTCCAAGTTTCTTTAGGTAAAAAACCCGCTTCATAGACGGCAATCCCGGCTGCGCTTCCCCCATTTCGGTATCCTACCAGACCAACCAGCACAGGCGCTTCGGATTTGTAATCCATCTCAAGATAAACAAAAGGTGAAGCGCTGTTTAGGTTGTTGAATACCCTCCAGGTGGCAATTTCGGCTATGGCCTGGGTAGAGTCTAAGGTGACCAGACCACAAGCCTGCCCCTCGAATGGATTGTCCGTACTAAGTTGCATCGCCTGCCCCGGGCCCCCGATGCGAAGGGTGCGGAAAATATGGTCAGCACCCTCAAAATTTTCGATAAAAGCGAACTTTGTTTCCGGCAGGTACTGTATAGTGGGTCGAATTGTCGTTGTACTATTGGGTTGAAGATCGACTTCTATGTTAAAAGGTGCATAGAAGGGATAAATTTCGGGTAGTGCACCAATGCCGTTGTCTTTAATACCAGCCTGAAAAGTCAGAGGCTGCAAGCCGGTTTTCAGCACAGGGATAGTTGCCGGCAATGCGAATACGCCGAGGAAGTCTGGCCCGGAAGATACCCAAACCTCCGTAATTTTGGAAGAGCTGCTTCCCTGAGAGGCGGGGTTGGCAGAAAACCCCAAAGGCTCCACGACCACATACCCGGGTACAGGTTCTTCAGGATTGATGATATCGCAGCTCAACCCAAGAAATCCAAGAAAAATCCCAAGGAATATGGATGTTCTCATAATCAAAACAGCTTTTAAAACCATTCGCGGAAGGCCATGCCGGTTCAGGTCGCTTTTGACATGCCCGCCTCACGTTGTCGGCGCTCGATGTCGTCAATAATTTTCCAGGCCAATTTCAGCGCTTCGTATCCGTCCTCGATACTTACCTTCGGCTTTTTATTGGTGAAAATACTTTGTGCGAAGCTCTCCAGCTCTAGTTTGATGGCATTCACCTCCTCGATAGGAGGGGTATGTACATGTACCACCTTAATGCCATGGGAAGTGGGAAGCTCCATAGCCGGAATACCGGTCAAGGTTTCCGATTGTGCTTTATCCACAAGCTGTATCACCTGGGCCTGTTTGTCCAAAAGGTCCAGACTGATATAGGCATCTCGCTGGAAGAGGCGCAATTTGCGCATTTGTTTCAATGAAATACGACTTGCGGTTAGGTTGGCTACACAACCGTTGGCAAACTCAATACGGGCATTGGCGATATCTGGCGTGTCGCTGACTACCGCCACGCCACCTGCGCTGACAACGGTCACCGGAGCCTTGACGAGGCTGAGCAGGATATCAATATCGTGAATCATCAAATCCAGCACGACAGACACATCGGCGCCACGAGGATTAAAAACGGCAAGGCGATGAGCTTCCACAAACATGGGGGCAACGGGGGTATTTCCCAGCGCCAGCAATGCAGGGTTGAACCGCTCCACATGCCCTACCTGTACTTTTACACCAGCCTCCCTGCTGAGGCGAAGAAGTATTTCTGCCTCCTCCAGGGTATGGGTAAGCGGTTTTTCGATAAAGATATGCTTACCCTTTTTCAGGGCGGCCTGTGCAAGATTGAAATGGGTGGGGGTTGGGGTCACGATATCTACGGCGTCCACAGCATCGAAAAGGGCATCCTGCGTATCGAAGCGATGGGCCCCGAAGGTTTGAACGGCATGGGCTGCCGCCTGGTCGTCTGGGTCATAGAAGCCCGCCAGGTCAAATGCTTCATCAGCAAGGCGGATACACTTCAGATGGATTTTCCCCAAATATCCGGCACCTAAGACCCCAATTTTTAACTTGCCCATGTATCCTTAATTGCTAACGGGGGCAAATGTAACTCAAATTAGGGATTTTTTATCCCTTTCCAAAGTGCCGAGTGATAGGCAAAACGGTAAATTTCTAAACCTAGGGGTCTTTGGGTGCCTTATTGCGCTCCAGTGCTTCAAACATTTTTCGGGAGCCGATGCCGAGGCTGATTACTGTCCTCAGCGCTTCCTCGCTTTTGGTATCTACGAAGTGGAGCTGGTCGGGTTTCACATGAAAAATAAAACCGTTGGTAGGATTGGGCGCCGTAGGTACAAATACCGTGTAAAAACCGTTAGGCAATTCGTCGGTTACGAACCCGGTCATCAACATCCCTGAGCTGTAGGGATCCACCAATACGACCTGCGAAAATGGCATTCTGTCACGGCTAAAAAGCTGCTGAACCGTTTCCCGGATGACGCCATAAAACGGAAGAGGAGCAAGCCATTGTTCCTCCAAACGGTGGAACAGCTTTTTACCAATTTCGGTGCGCACGGCCAGGCCAATCAGAAAAAACAGGATAAGGATAGCCACCAGCACCAAAATATTGATTAGCCATTCGTTGATGCTGTCAGAAAATCCGAACAAACTGCTCAGGGGACGGATAAGCCCGATTATCAGATTGAATAACAATCTGATGACGAAAACGAACACTGTAATGGGAAGCACGACCACCAGGCCGCCGAGGATGGTGGTGATGACGAAGCGTTTTACTTCTCGCAAAAAAGTGCGCCGCTGTTTTGGGATGGTCATTTTTGGTGAGATATTTCATCTCGAGAACGCCTTGAAGCGGCTCGGAGTTTTCTGCACCTTACCGATTGTCCTGACGGGCGAATACTTTTTTCAGCAATTCAGAGCTTCGTGCAGCAGGGTTGGCGCGAATATCCGCTTCCTTTTGTTCAATGAGTGCAAAAAGGCCGGTCAATGCCGTGCGGGTGACATGGTCATCCAGCTCGGGATTGGTTTTCTTGACCAGCGGAATTTTATTGTAAGCGGTTACGGCACCACGCCAATACTCCCGGGCGTTGACTTTATCCAGGGCCTCAATAATCACCGGCCTGAATGTCTGATAAAGGGAATCATAGGTAGTGCGTTCGAGATACCGGGTGGCTGCATCCTTTTCACCCAACAGCAGGTTCATGGCGTCCTGGATGGTCATTTTGCGGATGGCATCCAGGAAAATGGGCCCTGCCTTACTGGCAGCATCTTCTGCGGCGCGGTTCATCTTTTCGATGAGCTGTTCTTCCGTATTTTCGAAGCCGGGCACCATTTTAAGTTTGGACACTATCTGGCGCGCTTCTTCGGGAAGTAAAATTTTATACACACTTTTGTAGTAGCCATCCTGAGCAGACAGAGAGGCCGCTGCATCGCCCGCACCCTTTTGAAGCGCCTCCTTGAGTGCTGAACCTACCTCTTCCTCAGACAAATTGACGGGAATGACCCCTTTTGCTTTTTTGACAATGTCTTTAAACCCCTGAGCGGGAAGCTGAAGCATGGACACAAAACACAAAACGGAGATAGCGATGATTCTTGACATGATAATTCTTTTGCGCATACAACGCATAAAGTCAAAATTTGCTCGTTAATGCGGTGTTAAAAGCGTTTAATTTGAAATTTTTGAGGTAGTGATACGGCTTATCATTTAGAATTTAACAATTATTGGGCTTCCTGTTTTTTGGTTTGCAAAATAGTTATCATCTTCGCAGGTCGAAAACAACCAAATTATTCATTATAATCTAATCCGTTTGGCAAAGCGATTTTCTGATTCCGACCCCAACAGATCCCAATATCGGATCAATGAACAAATTCGTATTCCGGAAGTACGCCTGGTAGGTGACAGCCTGGAAAAAATCAGCGCAGTGGCAGGTCATCCCGTCGAAGCCGGCGTTTATCCCACGCGAAAAGTTCGGGAGTGGGCAGAGCTCATGGAACTTGACGTGGTAGAAATTTCCCCTAATGCGGTGCCGCCTGTAGTCCGTATTACTGATTTCAATAAATTCCTTTACGAGAAAAAGAAAAAAGAAAAGGAAATCAAGGCCAAAGCGGCAAAAACGGTCATTAAGGAAATCCGTTTCGGCCCTAATACAGACGACCACGACTTCGAGTTCAAGGTACGTCACGCCAAGGGATTTCTCGAAGAAGGTGCCAAAGTGAAAGCTTACGTGCAGTTCAAAGGCCGCGCCATTGTTTTTAAAGACCGCGGTGAACTGATTCTCCTGCGTTTCCTGAAAGAATTGGAAGAAATGGGGGCAGCAGAATCCTTACCCAAGTTGGAAGGCCGTCGTATGCACGTAGTAGTTGCTCCTAAAAAAGTTGTAAAAAAGTAAACGCAAAATCCAAAGGGTGTATTGAACTATCAAAATATAACTCTACCTTTGCGTTCCGTTTTAAAAAATTTATCATCATGCCTAAAGTAAAGACCAATTCCAGCGCCAAAAAGCGCTTTTCGGTGACGGGCTCAGGCAAGGTCAAGCGGTTCAAAGCCAATACCTCGCACCGCCTCACCAGCAAAAGTCCCAAGGCGAAGTTGCGCAACCGCGACTCTGGAACCGTTGCTCCAGCAGATATGTCCTTAGTAAGGCGTATGCTCTGGATCTAACCTTTTTTTTAACGAGAACACAGGCCAAAGTTTCTGCGCCGTCTGAAACCCTGTGTTGCACTAAAAACCATTCAATATGCCACGTTCCGTAAATGCTGTCGCTTCCCGGCGCCGGCGTAAAAAAATCCTGAAGGCCGCCAAAGGTTACTTTGGTGCGCGCAAAAATGTGCTGACGGTAGCTAAAAACGCAGTGGACAAAGCCATGGGCTACTCCTATCGCGACCGCCGAAGCAAAAAACGCGCATTCCGCCGCCTGTGGATCGCCCGTATCAATGCAGGTGCCCGCCAAAATGGCGTTTCCTATTCCAAACTGATGCATTTGCTCCAAACCAAAGGCATCGATCTCAACCGTAAAGTACTGGCAGACTTGGCCATGAATCATCCAGCAGCATTTTCTGCTGTGGTCAAACAAGTTATCTAAAATATACTACAACGCTGTGAAGCTCAATAGCCGGATGGGGTTCCCTTGTCGTGAACTCTCTTCCGGCTATCGTGCATTAAGGCTGTTGCTACCTTAGTCAAGATAACGCTTTACCAAACCTTGGTAAGCATCAATACGGCGGTCTCTGAAAAAAGGCCATATACGCCGTACTTCTTCTGTGCGCTTTTTATCAATGGCAATCACCTCTTGACAGCCTTGGTCTGTGGGGGCTTCAAAGAGTATTTCTCCCTGCGGACCGGCGATAAAACTGCGCCCCCAAAACTGAATGCCGCCGGTAGCACCGGAAGGATCCGGCTCCAAACCAATGCGATTAACGGCAACCACCGGTAAGCCATTGGCAATGGCATGACCTCTTTGGATGGTCTGCCAGGCGCCAAACTGCCTGTCCTTTTCTTCCTGTGTATCCGTGGATTCCCAGCCAATAGCCGTGGGGTAAATCAAAATCTCAGCCCCGGCCAGCGCCATAAGCCGAGCAGCTTCAGGATACCATTGATCCCAGCAGACCAGGACTCCCAGACTGCCGACGCTGGTATTGACAGGATTGAACCCAAGGTCTCCGGGCGTG
>CAYTNI010000230.1:0-5524 GCA_964439115.1 uncultured Saprospiraceae bacterium | reverse complement strand
TGGCCTTTCCACTCCCAATTCGTGAATTTTCGCGTTTTTTCTTTACCCCTGCAAGGCAGGTCCATAACTTTGCATAACATCTACACTACAATACGCTTTGCTGGTGAAATCCATCACTAGACACCTATGTACATCCAGGTAAAAAATTTTCAATTGTTTTCTTCGCAACCGCTTTTTCCGCCCTGCCGGGTTAGGAATAATATGGTGTCTAACTCTTTTTATGCCAAGTCTAAAGGCTGACTCCCACCCTATACTGGACAGCCTGCAACACTGGCAAAACACCAGGCAATTTACATCCATCTACCGTACTGCAGACTCGCTAATCAACGCCAACACCATCCCCGCTTGTGTAAAAATGCAATTACTGCTTGCCGCCAGCAAAGCAACCGTGGATTTGTACCAACCCAAGGATTGTCTAAAGTACGCCAAAGCTGTAAGTCAAATCCCTCAACGAGATTGCCGGGATACCCTCGCACGCATGGAAGCCCTGCTCCAGGAAGCCTTCGCACTCAATATGTTGGAAGATGTAAAAAAGGCTGTCCCGCTTAGTGAAAAAGTTATAAACTACTGTGAAAATACCCGCAACGAATCCCTCCTCATACGCGCCTATACACATCTTGGCATGATGCTTAATAAAACCGGAGCCTTTGAAAGTGCTCGAAAAATGTTCCTCAAGGCCCATTTCCTGGCGCAGTCTAATGCGGACTTGCGCAGGATTGCCACCAGCTTTGCCAATCTGGCGCTTTGTGATATCAATCTCAAGCATTTTGACACCCGACTAATTATGGTGGACAGCGCCATTTTCTTCGCCCAACAAATCCAATTGCCGCCCCTGCTTGCCCATTGCTACGGCCTCAAATCGGCCATCCAAAAAGGCCTCGGCAATGACCAAGGCTGGGCAGCTTCTCTCGATACCGCCATCCAGATTTCCAAATCCCATGGCAACCTCAATCAGGCAGCCATCGGTTTGGCCGATAGGCTCCGCTGGATGGTTCAAAAAGGTCAGTTAAATGCCGCAGTACAAACCGGTCGAGATGCCCTCCAGACTCTAGACACCTTGCAGTACCCGCTGGTGGCTAAAAATGTGTGCCACGAACTTTACAAAGCCTTTCAGGGTCTTCAAACTACTGGCAGGCGCTTCAATACCTCGAAAAATACACGAGCCTGAAAGACAGCCTCGATACCGAAAAGTCGCAGAAAGAGGTTTATGAACTCAATCTGAAATACGAAGTCAAAGAAAAAGACAATGCCATCCTCCAGCAACAACTCGAATTGAAAAACTCCCGTTTTCTGCTCTTCCTGGTTTTGGGCAGCTTAGTCATCCTGGCTTTCCTTGCTTTTTCCTACTCCTGGCGACATAAACTCCAAAAAGAAGTCATCACTATGCTGTTTCATAAGGAACGCGAATTGGAAAAGGAAATCCATCGTCTGCGAAATCTCTATCCCACAAGCCCTCCATCCGCCCCTTTGACTCCTGAAGAGCAGGAACAGGATTTCATCCTCCAGTTATTTCTCAAAGCAGGGGAAACGATGGAAAGCAAAAACCTCTATCTCAACCCCGAGTTCAGTCTCCATGAATTTGTCCAACTGCTCAACACCAACAGAAGCTACCTTTCGCAGGCCATCAATGAGTACGCCGATGGCGGATTCCGAGCCTTTCTGAACCGCTACCGCGTAGAACACGCCAAAACCCTGGTCTGGGCAATCGCCTCCGGCGATACTCAAATACCCCTCGGCGATATCTGGCAACACGCCGACGCCAATTCCAACAAATCCTTCTATCAGTCCTTTAAAAACGTAACCGGCATCACTCCCAAAGAATACCTCGACGAATTAAAACTTGAAATGAATAATCCCAATCCACTGTCAGAAACTCCGGAATAACTCCGGTTCCACTGCCTTATCGCCAACATGTTATTTTTTCGTACCTTTGCCCCTCATTTTCAAAGACCTTCCCGCAACCATGAATTTCCTGGAAGAATTGCACCGCCGACGCACCTTCGGCATCATCAGTCACCCCGATGCCGGTAAAACAACGCTGACGGAAAAACTCCTCCTCTTTGGCGGCGCCATCCAAATCGCCGGCGCGGTAAAATCCAATAAAATCAAACGCAGCGCCACCTCCGACTTCATGGAAATCGAACGCCAACGCGGTATCTCCGTAGCAACCTCGGTCATGGCTTTTGATTACAAAGGGCTGAAAATAAACATCCTGGACACCCCCGGCCACCAGGATTTCGCCGAAGATACCTACCGCACCCTCACCGCAGTGGACAGCGTCATCGTCGTCATTGACGTAGCCAAAGGGGTCGAAACCCAAACCGAAAAACTCGTGGAGGTGTGCCGCATGCGACAAACCCCCATCATCGTGTTCATCAATAAACTCGACCGCGAAGGCAAAGACCCCTTCGATCTCCTCGATGAAGTAGAACAAAAACTCGGACTACGCGTCGTCCCACTGAGCTGGCCCGTGGGCATGGGCCAAAGCTTTAAAGGAGTTTATAGCATGTACGAGCAAAAGCTGATGCTGTTCCGGCCTCACGGCAAACAGGAAGAAGAGGAAGCAGTGGAAATCAAAAACCTCGCCGACTCCACCCTGGAACAACACGTCGGCCCCCGCCCTGCCAATACCCTTCGCGAGGAAGTCCATATTGTCGAAAATGTCTATCCCACCTTCCAAAGGGACGCCTACCTCGAGGGGCAACTCTCTCCCGTATTCTTCGGCAGCGCCGTCAACAACTTCGGCGTCCGCGAACTGCTCGACTGTTTCGTGGATATCGCCCCCCCTCCCCTACCCCGCCAAACCGAAGAGCGGCTCGTTCAGCCGGAAGAAGCCCGCTTTTCCGGGTTCATCTTTAAGATTCACGCCAATATGGACCCCAACCACCGCGACCGCATCGCTTTCCTGCGCGTCTGCTCCGGCACCTTTGAGCGAAATACCCCCTATTTACACGTGCGCCAAAACCGCAAACTCAAATTTTCCAACCCCACTTCCTTCATGGCCGAAAAGAAAACCGTGGTGGATGAAGCATTCCCAGGTGATGTCGTCGGCCTCTACGATTCCGGCAACTTCAAAATCGGCGATGCTATTTCTGAAGGTGAAATACTCCATTTTAAGGGTATCCCCAGCTTCTCCCCAGAGCAATTCCGCTATGTCAACAACGCCGACCCTCTAAAAGCAAAGCAATTAGCCAAAGGCCTCGACCAACTCATGGATGAGGGCGTGGCACAGATGTTCACCCGAGAAATGGATGGCCGCAAAATTGTAGGTACCGTAGGTGCACTCCAGTTTGATGTACTCCAGTACAGGCTTCAGCACGAATACGGCGCCTCCGTTCAATATGAACCGGTAAACCTCTACAAAGCATGCTGGATCACCTGCGAGAGCGATGCCATCCTCAAACAGTTTCAGGAAAGACGCCGCAGAGATATGGCGCACGATAAGGACGGCAACTTAGTGTTCCTCGCCGAATCTGCCTGGACCCTAAAAACTGTCCAGGAGAACTTCCCGGAAGTGGTGTTTCATTTCACCAGCGAGTATTGATTGGTTCCAATTTTCGGTTTTTCGTCGAATTCTTTCCCGAATTGGCTCCAAAAACCGTAATATTGTATCGAATCGCCATCCAAATTTTATCATGAAGCAAAAACATGTAGCAGGTTTGCTGGCCATCACCCTCGGCATTTTCGGCACCCACCGGTTCTATCTCGGCCAGCGCTTCTTAGGTGTTGTCTATTTCCTGCTGTTCTGGGGCGGACTGGGCATCACTATTGAAGAGAGAAATCCGATAATGATGCTGTTGCCGGTGTTTATCAGTGTAGTAGATTGCGCCGTTTTCTTCGCCATGCCTCGACGCGATTTTGACAACCGCTACAATCGGGAGTTGTTGAAACAGGAAGAGACCTACACGCATTCCATAGATGCCCCAACACAAAATTCCAACAATTTTGCAGCGTGGAAATCCGAAGGCATCCACTTTTTTAGAGCCCATCAATTCGAAGCAGCAGCCGAAGCTTTCCTCCAAGCGTTGGCATTGAGCCCCAAAGACCCCGCCATCTGCTTTAACCTCGCTTGCTGCTACAGTAAGCTCCACCAAGCCCGGGAAGGTTTTCATTACCTGAATGCCGCACTGGATTATGGGTTTGAAGATATAGACAAAGTCCAAAAACACCCGGCATTGGAGTTCCTTCGGCAACATCCTGAATTCCCCTTACAGATTACCCCCCAGGAGAAACCCATCACACCTATCATAGAAGAGGAGCCCGCAAAACCGGAACCGATACTACAACTTGAAGACCTGCGCAATCGCGGCATCCTTACAGAAGCGGAATTTCAAACCCAGCTTGAAAAAATGCAATTAGGATAGATACTCCTTAATCTGTAACCCGGGTAATTATGGATTAAATTACTTAGCCTGAAAAGCAGTGAGCACAACAGTACCCCCCGTAAAAAAACAGGACACCGTAACTTTACCCTTCTCACCCGAAACACTTCCCCCGTCGTCCATTTTGAACAGCGCCGTCTTAAATCCAGCCCTTTTGAGCTGCGTTTCATAAGATTCAAGCGTGCTCACGTTCAAGCCTTCGTAATATACAGTCCATGATGCTCCTTCGGGTGCCGTGCTCTTCACCACGGAGGTGATTTTTCCCTCTTTGATTTGAGGCACCTCTTTGGGCATGTCATCAGGCCAGGTTTGGAATTCAGTTTTTACTGTATAGTCCCCCTGCTCCGTTTTGATTTCTATCGTGCCGGCGCTTTGGTCAATATCTACCTTTTTTCCGGTGGCTTGTTCCACCATGATTTCAGCCGTTTTCTCCGCAGCCTTTTCCGCTGGATTGCCACAGCCGAAGTGTACTGCCATAGTTCCAAAAACAAGTAAATGGAAAGCTTTTGAAGATTTGAATAGTGTTTTCATGGCCTTTGGCTTTTAGATATTTCGGGTAAGATTGCGATCTATCAATACTTCCTTTAGCTCCTTGAGCTGTTGATACTGGTGGGGCAATACCTTTTTAAAAGCTTCCTTAATGGCCACAAAGGTGCCACTTTCCATTTCTTCCACTTTCTCGGTGATGGCAATGGCATCTTCAAACAACATGGCCTTGAGCGAGGGAATTTCATGCCAGTCTGCTTCCACGGCATAAGCCTGCTCTTTTACACCCTCGGGGCTATGTACAGGATCTAACTCGATGAATCGGGTTTCATCGGACATAGACCCGGGCGCATCAATAGGATCCGGAGCGGCAGGGAGTTGCCATTGATCCTCCTCCGGCACCAAAAACACCTCAAGTCCGCGTTCGCGAAAGCGATAAATGATGAGTTTGGCCTTGTCTTTCAGATTCATGGTGCAAAATTAGGGAAATGTAACGTATGAAACAGGAATTTGTTTCCCTAGTCCTTACCCAACATGCCAATTTGCTCCGGAAGCAGTTTGCCTATGACCCAGGCTCCAACCTGTTGACCCTGGATCACGCCGTTGTCAATAGCCGGCCTGTAATGAATACCCCCATATAATCTGCTTATGGAGGC
>CAYTNI010000229.1:0-5537 GCA_964439115.1 uncultured Saprospiraceae bacterium | reverse complement strand
AGATTAACCTTTAATACCTGATTTTTGGAGCAGCTCCTGCATTTTGGACTTGGCCAGTGCGAGCTGAGACTTTGAAGTGTTAATACTGATTTGCATGATTTCTGCAATTTCGCGGTGTTTATAGCCTTCCACCACATACAGGTTGAAAACTGCGCGATACCCGGGAGGTAGTTGATCCATGGCGGCTAGAATATCCTGTATGGAGAGGTCATGAGTAGCATCGGTTATATCTGATTGTTCAGTTTCCGTCCAGGATTCCAGCGGCTCGAATGGCCTGGATTTTCTAAGATACATGAGTGCTTCATGAACAGCAATCCTTCGGATCCAACCCTCAAAACTGCCATCTCCTCTGAAGTCTTCCATCCGACAAAAGACTTTGACCATGGATTCTAGCATGGCATCCTCGGCGTCTTCTTCACTTTTGAGGTAGCGCCTGCAGATACCCAATACGAGGGGCGCAAATTGTTCGAACAAGGCTTGTTGGGCTTTGATGTCCTGCAGGATACAACCTTGTATGAGCTCTTGTTCGGTCACGCCATCATAACTTACCCATACAAAGATGCAATTACCTCCGCGTTTGGCGTATGGAAACCGAATAATTTTTTCCATAAGCTTACTAACTTTGCGCCTGGAACCAGAAAAGATGACGAACGAACATTTGTTATTCTCCGGAGACGTTGATCCACTCCATCTGGCGGAAGAATTTGGCTGTCCGCTTTACGTTTATGACACGGCCGTGATGGAGCGTCAATACCGCCGCATGCAGCATGTATTTAGAGTGAACCGGCTCAAGATCAACTATGCGGTCAAGGCTTTGAGCAATCTTTCGATTCTAAAGTTTTTCAAGACCCTCGGGGCAGGCTTGGATACGGTATCCATTCAGGAGGTAAAGCTCGGACTTTGGGCTGGTTTTCCGGCTGGTGACATCACCTTTACACCGAACTGCGTAGCGCTGGAGGAGTTATTGGAGGCGGTAGATTTGGGAGTACGCATCAACATTGACAACATTTCTATTTTAGAGCAATTTGGGCAGGCCAGACCTGAGGTACCGGTATGCATTCGCATCAATCCCCACATCATGGCCGGGGGGAATTTAAAAACCAGTGTAGGGCATATTGATTCCAAATTCGGGATTTCCATCCACCTCATGCCTATGGTACACCGGGTGGTAGAGGCTACTGGTTTGCGCGTAGAAGGCATACACATGCACACAGGATCTGATATTCTCGATCCCGATGTTTTTGTGGCGGGCGCCGATGTATTGCTGAAGTACGCATCGGAATTTCCCGACCTGGATTATGTAGATTTTGGCAGCGGCTTCAAGGTTTCCTACAAGGAAGGTGATGTAGAAACAGATATGGAGGAGTTGGGCGAAAAAATGACTGCCCGCTTCCGGGAATTTTGCGCATCGTATGGCCGGGAATTGCAAATGGTTTTTGAGCCAGGGAAATTTTTAGTGAGTGCAGCCGGGTACTTCTTGGTAAAAGTTAACGTCATAAAGTACACCACTTCCAATGTATTTGCCGGAGTGGATTCTGGGTTGAATCATTTAATTCGGCCCATGTTTTACAATTCATACCATCACATTACCAATCTTTCCCACCCTGAAGGGAAACCCAGGTTCTACGCCGTGGTGGGCTATATTTGTGAAACCGATACATTTGGTATTAACCGCCGCATTCCGGAAATCCGGGAAGGAGATATCCTCTGTATTCACAATGCCGGTGCTTATGGTCATGTAATGGCCTCGAACTACAATTCCAGGTATCGCCCCGCGGAGGTCATGATTTACCGTGGAAAGCCTTATCTGATAAGGGAACGGGAGACCATGGAAGACCTTCTGAAAAACCAAATTGACCCCGGCGTTTTTTAAAATTGTCACTTACCATAAACTTCAAGATATGGAATTTCGAATAGAACACGACACGATGGGCGAGGTTAAGGTACCTGCCGAAAAATACTGGGGCGCACAGACAGAGCGGTCGCGCAACAACTTCAAAATCGGACCGGAGGGAAGTATGCCGCGGGAAATCATCCACGCTTTTGCCTACCTCAAAAAAGCTGCGGCTTACGCCAATCACGACCTGGGTGTATTGACCATTGAAAAACGAGACTTGATTGGCACCGTCTGCGATGAAATTCTGGACGGTAAATTAGACGACCAGTTTCCTCTTGTCATCTGGCAGACCGGCTCCGGTACGCAGAGCAATATGAATGTCAATGAGGTCATTGCATATCGCGCTCATGTCCTTTCCGGCGGCCTGCTGAGCGACGAAAAGAAAATCCTACACCCCAACGACGATGTGAACAAGAGCCAGTCCTCCAATGACACCTTTCCAACCGCCATGCATATTGCGGCATACAAACTGACCGCAGAAACCACGATACCCGACCTGGAAATCCTTCGCGACACCCTGGCCGACAAATCCCTTGCTTTCAGGGATATTGTCAAGACGGGACGTACCCATTTCATGGATGCTACACCACTGACGCTCGGACAGGAATTTTCCGGTTATGCGCAGCAAATCACGAACGGACTGCGCGCCATCCGCAATGCCCTTGAGGTGGTTCGGGAGCTGGCACTTGGCGGTACTGCCGTCGGTACGGGGCTGAATACGCCTAAGGGTTACGATGTACTGGTGGCCCAATACATTGCTCAATTTACGGGGCATCCTTTCATCACCGCTCCCAATAAATTTGAAGCGCTGGCCGCACATGACGCTATGGTGGAGCTGTCCGGAGCACTCAAGCGTACAGCGGTATCGCTGATGAAAGTGGCCAATGACGTTCGCATGCTAAGTTCCGGGCCAAGGTGTGGCATTGGGGAGATTATTATCCCCGACAATGAGCCCGGATCATCCATCATGCCCGGGAAGGTAAATCCCACCCAGCCAGAGGCGCTCACCATGGTTTGCGCCCAGGTTATCGGCAATGATGTGGCGGTATCTATCGGTGGCGCCACAGGTCATTTTGAACTTAACGTATTCAAACCTGTAATTGCGTCCAATGTGCTGCAGTCTGCGCGTTTATTGGGTGAGGCTTGCCGTTCCTTCAATTACCACTGCGCATTAGGCATTGAACCCAACTTGCCGGTGATCCGGAAGCATCTGGAAAACTCGCTTATGCTCGTCACTGCTCTCAATCCACATATCGGATACGAAAAATCGGCTTATATTGCCAAAAAGGCACACAAGGAAAATAAGACGCTCAAGGAAGCCGCGCTCGAACTGGGCTACCTGACTGCTGAACAGTTTGACCAGTGGGTGCGTCCGGAAGAGATGACAGGCAGTTTGAAATGATGATTTCCAAAGATCCGGCGGAAAAGGAGCGCCTGTTGTTGCGCTATTGCGAAGCGCATACCAGCGCCCCTTCGGAGGTACTTCGGGAACTGGAGCGCGAAACCCATTTGCGCACGCTTTCCCCGCAGATGTTATCCGGACATTTGCAGGGGCAATTTCTTCGCATGCTGAGTATGATGATAAGCCCCATGAAGGTGCTTGAGATAGGTACTTTCACGGGGTATAGCGCCTTGTGCCTGGCAGATGGACTTGCGCAAGGCGGAGTCATTCACACCATTGAGGCCAATCCGGAACTAGAATACCTCATTCGCAGGTTCATAGCAAAAGCGGGAATGGAATCCCGGGTTTGTTTACATATGGGCGATGCCCTGAGGATTATCCCCGAGCTGGAAGGACCTTTCGATATGGTTTGGATTGATGCAGCCAAGCAGGATTATAGCCAGTATTACGACCTTGTCTTCGACCAGATAAGGCCCGGGGGATATATTCTGGCCGATAACGTGCTATGGAGCGGCAAGGTATTAGTGGATAACCTGGATGCAGATACGAAATCGCTAAACGAATTCAATTTCAAAGTTCAGCAGGATAGCCGGGTGGAGAACATATTGCTCCCCATAAGAGATGGTATTCTAATGGCTCGAAAATTGCCGGGGTATGAGCGATAAAGCGGCTTTCAGGCAATTTGCCCAAACTTGCCCCAATCTCCCCTTGTGTTTCCAGCCCTGGTATCTGGATGCCGTGATGCAAGACGGCAGTTGGGACGTAGTGCTTGCCCAGGAGAATGGAGAAGTTAAGGGACTCTGGACTTGGATGCTCAAGCGCAAATTTGGCCTTCCGTACATCACCATGCCACATCTAACCAAGTGGATGGGACCATGGATGCCTGAGGCTACCCGGAAAAATCTAACCCTATCCCACGAAGTGCTTGCCACACTGTATCAACGACTGCCCCCAGCCTATAAAATATCCGCTGACTGGCATCCGGATATGCAAAACTGGCTTCCCTTGTACTGGAAGGGGTTTCATCAAACCACCCGCTACACCTATATCCTGGATTTGAAAGGTGAACATGCTCCGGATGAGGGCTTTAACAGAAACATAAGACGCAACATCAAAAATGCCGGGCAGGAAATTCAGGTAAGCCCGGAAGGTACTCGATCTGAATTTATTCATTGTCACCGAATGTCTTTCCAACGGCAGGGGTTGCGCATGCCCTACACCGAAAATCTTTTGAACAGGCATTTAGATGCTTTAGAAGCCCATAATTCTGTGAAGCTTCTTTTTGCCCGCAATGCGGAGGGCAAATTGTACAGCGTAGCGGCTCTCACCTGGGATGCTGGAAGAGCCTATTATCACCTCAGTGGTGATGATCCGGAATATCGCCAGAGTGGTTCGGGGCTTTTGCTGGTCTGGGAGTCTATCAAGTTTGCACGGGAGGTATTACGGGTACCGATATTCGATTTCGAAGGAAGTATGATACCAGGTGTGGAAGCTGTACGCCGTCAGTTTGGCGCCGTACAGCTTCCCTATTTCCGGGTATGGAAGCCTTTCCGCCTCTTTTAGTCTGGTTTACATGCCAAAAGCGTAGTATTGAGTGCCCGGAAAATCTTCGTACCGACCTTCGAGCATCACTCCTCCCTTTTTCCCCTCGAGTGCGTTCAAAAAGTCAGCCTTGCTTTTCACCTGCTGTCCATCTACTTTGGTAATTACGAAGCCTTCCTCCATTTGAGTATATTTTCGGATTTTGCCATTCCTGATGGCAGTTACACGTAATCCGCCGGGGATGCCCAGCTTTTTGGCGGTGTAGGCGTTGATGCTTTCGACTTCGATACCTAATTGATCCAGCATATTATCGCCGGACTTCTCCGCTACCCGGCGGGATTCTCCGTTTTTGTTGATCAATGTGACTTTGAACTCCTTGATGGCTCCCTTGCGGTTAACCTTCAGGGTCAGTTGATCGCCCGGGCGGCGGCGGGCAACCTGTTCCTGTAATTCGGGCGTAGAGGAAATCGGTTTTCCATCAATGGCAACGATGACATCCCCGGGCTTCACGCCGGCTTTGGCAGCAGCGCTTCCTGGCATGAGGCTATCCACAAAAACTCCCTTGACCACCGAAAGGCCTTCCTCCTTTGCCAGATTGGCATCCACGGTACGGATAGTTATCCCGAGATACCCGCGTTGTACGCTTCCCAACTGAATAAGATCATCCACCACTTTACGAACAATATTGGAAGGTAC
>CAYTNI010000228.1:0-5544 GCA_964439115.1 uncultured Saprospiraceae bacterium | reverse complement strand
TGGTAGGTTGCGCCAGGAAGCCCTCAATGTCCTCATCGGTGGAAAATCCATATCCGATTTGACGGTAATTCCGGTTTCGGAGTTGCCTCAATTCTTCGATTCATTGGCTTGGACACCATACGAACTCCAGGTTGGCAAGCGACTCTTGCTCGAAATTGGCAACCGACTGCAATCCATGAATGACCTTGGCCTGGGATATCTCACCCTCAACCGGCTTTCATCTACTCTGAGCGGTGGAGAAATCCAGCGTATCCACCTGACGCGCACCCTCGGCAGCAACCTTACCAGTTCGATGTATCTACTTGATGAGCCTAGTGTGGGCTTACATCCCCGCGATACCAACAGGTTGATCAAAGTGCTTAAATCTCTTCGCGACCTGGGTAATACAGTGGTGGTGGTAGAACATGAAGAGGAAGTAATCAGAAACTGCGACTATTTGGTAGATATAGGTCCTCATGCAGGAACCTTTGGTGGGGAAGTCGTATTTGCGGGTCCTTATTCCGACATATACACCCAAGCCGGCAACAGTCTCACCACGAAATATATGAACGGCCAGATGGAAATCCCGACGCCATCCACACGGCGCAGCATTTCCAGTTATTTGGAAATACAGGGTGCCCGACAACACAATCTGAAACAGATAGATGTCCGTATTCCCCTGCAAACACTTGTGGTAGTCTCCGGAGTTTCAGGATCTGGAAAGACGACTTTGGTTCGGGATATTCTTTACCCGGCGCTACTCCGGCAACTTGGCCTGAACAGCACAAAGGTTCCTGGAGCTCATACGGCTCTGGCTGGCAACTGGAAGAGTATCAAGGGAGTGGAAATGGTGAATCAAAGTCCCATAGGAAAGTCATCTCGCTCCAATCCCGTCACCTATGTAAAGGCTTATGACCATATCCGCGACCTGATGGCAAACCAACAGCTTAGCAGGATCAGAGGGTTTAAAGCCAGGCACTTTTCCTTTAACGTAGAAGGCGGACGTTGCGAAAACTGCAAAGGAGAGGGAGAAATCATTGTTGAGATGCAATTTTTGGCAGATGTTCACCTGGAATGTGAAGAATGCCGTGGGCAAAGATTCAAGGAAGAAGTTCTCGACGTCCGTTATAAGGAAAAAAATATCTTTCAAATACTAGATTTGAGCGTAGATGAAGCCCTGGTGTTTTTTGCTGAGGCAAAAGAAGTTGTACAAAAATTAAAGCCGCTAGCCGATGTGGGCCTTGGGTATGTCAGGTTGGGGCAATCATCCAGCACACTGTCTGGAGGAGAGGCACAAAGGGTCAAGCTGGCCTCCTTTCTGGTCAAGGATCAGGTGGAAGAGGGCTTGTTGTTTATTTTTGACGAACCGACAACGGGATTGCATTTTCACGATATCCGCAAATTGCTGGATGCCCTGAATGCCTTAGTGGAAAAGGGACATACCGTTTTGGTGGTGGAACATAATATGGAGGTCATCAAGAGTGCCGATTGGGTAGTTGACCTGGGGCCTGAAGGAGGGGATGCAGGTGGAAATCTCGTATATCAGGGGCGACCGGAGGGATTGTTACAGGTTCCGGAGTCCTACACCGGCCAATATTTAAAGGACAAAATTTAGTCTTTATTTACCCTTTTCCGTTTTGGTTTCTGCCTCAATCATCTGCGGATTGTAGTCGAAATCGCGAAAATCCACCTGACTGACACCGGAAACACCTTGTTCAGCCATGTAAACCCCATAAATGGTATCCACAGCGGCCATGGTCAGCTTGTTGTGTGTGACGATAATGAACTGCGAGTCCTTGGAAAACTTCTTGATAATTTTGTTGAATTTGGAGATATTGGTATCGTCCAATGGCGCATCCACTTCATCAAAGATGCAAAAAGGAGCCGGTTTGAGCAGGTATAGTGCAAATAAAAGTGCGGTTGCGGTAAGCGTTTTCTCCCCTCCTGAAAGTTGGCTGATGGTTTGCGGGCGTTTTCCCTTTGGGCGAGCCACGATTTCAATTTTCGAATCCAGCGGATTATTGGGATCCACCAGAATTAGGTCGCAGGTGTCATCTTCAGTGAATAGGCTTCGGAACACTTCGATGAAAGAACCCCTTACCTTGCTGAAAGAATCCAGGAATTGGGCTGTGGCGGTTTCCTCTATTTCCTGAATAGTTTGTAGGAGAGAAGCTTTGGCCTTCACCACATCATCCCGCTGCACGCTGATGGTGTCATAACGCTCCTTCATTTCATCGTAAGCCTCAACTGCTAAGGGATTGATCTCCCCATAGTTATCGAGTCTTCCTTTCAGGCGTTCTGTAAGAAGCTCAAGTTCTTCCACCGGAGTTTCGGGGGCTTTTCGCGAGTTAATGAGTTCGTTGATGTCCACATCAAATTCAATGCGCAGGCGCTGCGCCATTCCGCTGATATCGAATTTCACCTCGGCGAACTTATCCTTCAGGTTGTTGATAAGCACCTGCGCTTCCTGTCGTTGGCGGGCAACTTTGCGGAGTTGTTCCTCCAGGGTATTGATTTCGCTTCGGGTTTGGAAATAGGATTGTTCTGCTTCGGAGAGTGTACCTTCCTTACCTTTCCGGGAGTCCAGCGCGCCGGTGAGATTTTGCCTGACGAGGTCAATGGATTGTTCTGCCCGGAGGATATCCTGGTGAATATCGCTGAGTTTTCGGGAGTTATTTTCCTGTAAGGCAATAGCCTCTTCGAGTTGTTTTTCCCTAAAGCCCATTTCCCTTTGCAGTGTAGCGACTTTATTTTGCTGCCTGATAAACTGTATGTTTTTGTCGTTGAAAGCCGTGGAGGCCTGGCTCAACTGCTCTGCCGCCTTGGCGTAGGAAGTATCGGCGCCCGAAATTTTAAGTTTGGCATCGGCAAGTGCCATTTTTCGAGTAGCCAATGATGCATCCATTCCTTCAACAGCCTTTTGAAGGGCTTCTATTCGTGACTGGGATTCTTCGTTCTGAGCATCGTTGGAGCGAATAAAGGTCTCCAGGCTTTCCAGTCGGGTAATCAAAGAGACCTTTTGCTGTACAAGTTGATGCAGAGCCTGGCGTTCTTGCTGGATGCGGGTTGCCCCCTGTGCGGATTTGAGTTGTTCAATTTTGCCTTTACAGGCCGCAAAAGCCCCGGAGAGTTTGTTACTTTCCAATTCAAGGCCTTTTATGGCGGTTTGGAGTAACTCAAGGTTCTTTTTGCGCCCAATGCGCTTGCCCTCGAAAAGGCCAACAGAACCACCTGAAATGCTGTATCCTCTCTGGATAAAACTGCCCGTTCGGGAGAGTAATACGGTACCTTCCTCCAGCTCTGTGGGTTTTATCTCTTCTGTTTCTGCAATCAATACCCTCGCGAGTAGGTAATCACAAAGATTGCGGTAAACGGCGTCGGTTTCCACCAGATCAAGTGCTCGGAGTGTTTCCGGTAGGATGATGAGTGGCGCCGTATAAGATTTGAAGGCATCAAGGATAAAAAAATTGGCTTTTCCTTTCTGTGATTTACTAAGTAGCTGAATAGCCTGAATGGCCGCTTCTGTGTTTTGTACTACGTAGTAATTGAGGTAGGGTTCCAGGTAGTTTTCGATTGCAACCCGGTATTCCTCTTTGACATAAATGATATCTGAAAGCAAAGGGGTATCCTTTTTCCATTCCTTAGAGCTACTTAGAAAGCGGATGGATTCTGGAAAACCTTCCAGATTCTCAATCATACTCTGGGTGAGCTTATACTCGTTGCGGCGAGCATCCAGCTCTCTGTTCAGGCGGGTTAATTTTTGAGTAATGGTATCCAGCTCGAGCTCAGTTTGCTGAAGTGAGGCGCGTCGTTCCTCCTCGGCTTTTTCGAGGTTGGTTAGCAAATCGGACTGAGCCTGCTCTTTCGATTCCAGGTCTTTGATCTTATCCTGCAAGGTGATTACTTCCGTTCGTCGTTCCTGAATGGCCTGCGCATTTCGGGAGATTTCGGACTGGATGTTTTGAAACTGGTTTTGGCTGATGGCTTTTTGTTTTTCCAGTTCAAACACCTCGCGTTCAATAGCTTGTTGCTGCCGGATGATGTCGTCTAACTGAGTTTTGATAGCACCATGGCTCTGGCGAATCTGTACCAACTCGTTTTCGGCGCTTTCCAGTTCGATTTGTAGTCTGGCCTCTACGCGCTTTTCAGCATTGAGCTCGGCGCGATAATGGGCGATATCCTCCTGGAATTGGGTTTTCCGGATTTCAGCACTTTGAATTTCCTCCCTAAGTTTGGTCTCGCTATTTTGGGCAAATTGGAGCCTTTGTTCGTGCATGCGCAAATCGCCTTCCAGGCTTCTGATTTGGCCGACAAGTTCATTGAGGTCGCGTTGGCGTTCCGACAGAGCCTTTTCCTTATCGATATTGGCTTTTTTCTCCTTCTCGAGTTGTGCCTCCAGGCGATGAATCTCAATTTCCTGTTGGCGGTATCGGTCTTCCTCTTCGGTCAATTGCTTTTGGAAGGCGTTGAAACGGCTTTTAAGCAGCCCCATTTTCACGAGCGCTAGCTCGATGCTGGAGCTTTTGTACTCCTCGCGCATTTCGAAGTATCGCCGGGTCCTTTTCGCCTGTTTTTCGAGCGTTTTGAGGTTGTTGTCAATTTCGAAAAGCAAATCCTCGATTCTGTCAAGGTCAGCGGTAGCACTTTCCAGTTTGGAGAGGGTTTCCCGCTTTCTGGCCTTGTATTTTGAGATTCCGGCTGCCTGCTCGAACATGCGCCGCCTGGAATTATCCTTATCGTTGAGGATATCATCTACCATGCCGAGCGCGATAATGGCATAGGAATTGGAGCCAATCCCGGTATCCATCAGCAGAGTAGTAATATCCTTCAGCCGGCAGGGTACATCGTTGAGTCGGTATTCGCTCTCACCGGTGCGATATAGCATCCGGGTAATGGTAACGGTATGGTACTCTGTCGGAAGTAAATTCCGCGTATTTTCAAAAGTCAGTGATACGCTGGCAATGTTGCCGGGCTTGCGGGATTTGGAGCCATTGAAAATCACGCTCGTCATTTGATCGAGGCGAAGCTCACTGCTTTTTTGCTCACCCAACACCCAGCGAATTGCATCCACAATATTGGATTTTCCGGAACCGTTTGGGCCGACAATGCCGATAACATCCTCCTTGAAGTGTATGGCGGTATCCGAGGCAAAACTTTTAAACCCTTTTATCTCGAGCGTCTTCAATCTCATAAGAGCGCAAAAATAAGGAAATTTGGTATTTTTGAACAGGATTTCCCGAAGAGGCTAACCCGAATGAATTTCAAGGAATGCAAAGGGTTGATAAACCGCATATAGCCTCTACGTTGTTTAAACTAAAGAGACTTTAATTTCCCAATATGAAAGAGGTGCTGAGACCCGGGCAGGTAAAACGTGCATTTCATACCTTGACGCCTGAAGTAATTTTGCACCTGCTGAACACCTCTGTTCAGAACGGGCTCCTAGAGTCAGAGGCTTCCAACAGACTTGAAATTTATGGACTTAATGAATTGATTTCCAGAAGAAAAACGCTTTTTCTGGAAATGGTTTTGCGACAGTTCAAATGCTTCATGATTCTGCCGCCTCTG
>CAYTNI010000227.1:2597-5558 GCA_964439115.1 uncultured Saprospiraceae bacterium | reverse complement strand
ACATGTAGGCTACAAAGACAGCAAAAAGCATATAAGTTAAAATTATCCCATCCAGTACCTCCACAGATAAGACCTTGGATGAAAGGGTGATAAAACGAATCGCAACAATCTGATTTTAAACGATTTTTAAATACATATAAAATACATCTCCAAATTTCTCTTTTGAAATATTCGTTTTGAAAAAAAGAGATTCCCACCATTCAGGGAATTATTTCCAACCATTCGTTGTTTCAGCAATTCAATTACTTGTAAAAACTGCCTTGCTATGGCCACTGACAGAAACTCACTCAATCAACTATCAGACTTCCTATGGGAACTGCCCCAGGACTATCGCCCCGGGATGCGGGTTCCTGCGCGGATTTATGCCTTGGAAGCACTGATTGACCCTATACTTGCCGACAAATCTGTGGAACAGCTCATCAATGTGGCATGCCTGCCGGGCATTGTCAAAGCATCCATGGTTATGCCCGATGTTCACGAAGGATACGGATTCCCCATTGGGGGCGTTGCAGCCACGCGCTATCCTAACGGAGCCATCTCGCCGGGCGGCATTGGTTATGACATCAACTGCGGTGTACGGCTGCTCGTTTCTTCCCTGCGATATGATCAAATCAAAAAGCACCTGGAAACCCTCGGCAAGACGCTATACGCACATGTTCCATCCGGAGTAGGTCGAGGAGGCACCTTCAAGCTCAACCTTCGCGAGATGAACCGCGTGCTACAGCTCGGCGCCGAGTGGGCTCTTGAGGAGGGATCAGCCACCCAAGACGACCTGCTCCATACCGAAAGCCATGGCCGTCTAAAAGAAGCCAATCCTGAGAAGGTTTCAGAAGCCGCCAAGGAGCGCGGCAACAACCAACTCGGCACCATCGGAGCAGGCAACCATTTTGTGGAAGTGGATCGGGTGGACACCATTTTTCATCCGGAAGCTGCCAAAATATATGGCCTTGAAAAAGACCAGATCGTCATACTTATCCATACCGGATCCCGAGGCCTGGGTCATCAGGTGGCCACCGATCATCTGCGCGTTATGATGTCTGCCATGGCTAAGTATGATATAAAACTTCCCGACAGAGAGCTGGCCTGTGTGCCTTTTGATTCGCCGGAAGGCCAGGACTATTTTCAGGCCATGTGCGCCGCTGCTAATTTTGCATGGTGCAACCGGCAAATCATTACCCATCAATGCCGCCGGGCATGGCAAGAGGTTTTTGGCAAGAAAGACGGCAAGCTGAAAGTATTGTACGATGTGGCACACAACATCGCCAAACTGGAAGACCATGTGGTAGATGGCGAAAGCATGAAACTCATCGTACACCGCAAGGGCGCTACCCGGGCATTTGGGCCACACTTTCCCGAAATTCCGGCGGATTACCGCGCCATTGGCCAACCCGTCTTGATACCCGGCAGCATGGGCACCGCTTCTTATGTCCTCGCCGGCACCGAAATGAGCATGGATGCCACCTTTGGATCAACCTGCCATGGCGCAGGCAGACGCATGTCGCGTACTGCTGCCCGCAAGAAGGTGGACGTCAGAAATTTGAAAGCCCAGTTGCGCCAAAAAGGCATTCACCTGGAGGCTGGTTCCGAAAAAGGTATCGCCGAGGAGGCACCCATCGCCTATAAAGACGTGAACCTGGTGGTAGAGACCGTACACCAGGCCGGCATAGCGCTTAAGGTGGCCAAACTGAAGCCGGTATGCGTAATTAAGGGATAATTTATTGCACCAATACAGAAGAGCTTCCTATACGGGCAGCACCGGCCTCTATTAGCCTGACGGCATCATCAGCAGTACGAATACCTCCGGAGGCTTTGATACGAATTTTGCCCTGCAGCAAATCCCGAAGCTGCTGCACGACGGCCACCGTAGCGCCTTCACCATGGTAGCCCGTGGAAGTTTTTATAAAGTCCGGCTTCACCTCAAGTGAAAGCTCACATAATTTTATAAGTTCTGTAAGACTAATAAGCCCTGTTTCTATAATCACTTTGATAACCTTTCCCTTGAGATGCACCGCAGTGGTCATGCTGTCAATATCATTGCGCACATAGTTCCAGTTGGCACTTTTTACTGCGCAGATATTAATAACGCCGTCCACCTCGTCAGCGCCGTCGTCAAGCGCTTTTTTGATTTCCTCCACTTTGGCCGGAGTAGCAGAATACCCCATAGGGAAGCCCACTACCGTACTCACCTTCACAGGCGAGTCGCCGAGGATTTCTGCTGCCTGCTTGACATAGTAAGGCGGCACACACACGGAAGCAAATTGATGCTGGATAGCCCGCTCACAGAGGGAACGGATATCATCAGGCGTACAATCGGCCTTGAGTAGGGTGAAGTCAATAAATGATGCGAGGTTCATTCGCGATGATTTCGTAATTTTTCCTTGAGAAAGCTTCTACAACAAAACGCGTGCAAGTTAAGGTAAAAATATTAACCCTGAAACATTGCAGAAATATTTTGTTAGAAAAATAACAATACAATTACGAATCCTTTCCGTGACAGTGCTTGTATTTCTTACCGCTACCGCAAGGGCAAGGGTCATTCCTTCCCACTTTTTTTTCTGTACGCACCACGGTTTCCGGTTTCCCTGAGCTTTGGGATACACTCTCGGCTGCGGCACGGGCAGCTTCGGCGGCAGCGCTGCGGCCGGTTTGCAGGCGACTCATATCCCTCCGTTTTTCTTTGGCAGGGGCAAGTGGGCGGTTTTCAAGTAACAGGGAACCTTTTGCCAGATAGGCCGCAACCTCCTCATTAACTACAGTAATCAATTGTTCGAATTGATTGTAGGCCTCCATTTTATAGACGACGAGAGGGTCCTTTTGCTCAAAGGATGCGGCTTGCACAGCTTCCTTGAGGTCATCCATATTTCGGAGATGTTCCTTCCATTTGTCGTCAATGATGGCGAGGGACACTGTTTGTTCGATATCGTTGCGGATGGATTTACCTTGCGTTTTTACTGCTTTTTC
>CAYTNI010000227.1:0-2497 GCA_964439115.1 uncultured Saprospiraceae bacterium | reverse complement strand
CCCTCATAGTCGCCCTGAGCTTTATTTTGGCCTACTACATTTTCGATATTAAAACGGAACAGGTTACTTACATCCACTGAAAGCCGCTCACCGTACAAGGCATTCTTACGTTTCTTATAAATCGCCTCGCGCTGGATATTCATCACATCATCATACTCCAGTAATCTCTTTCGGATACCGAAGTTGTTCTCCTCCACTTTCTTTTGAGCGCGCTCGATGGATTTGGTCACCATGCCATGCTGAATGACATCCCCATCCTTGTGCCCGAGGCGATCCATAAGGCTGGCGATGCGCTCTGACTGAAACAGTCGCATGAGGTTGTCCTCCAGAGACACATAAAACTGAGATGTACCGGGGTCGCCCTGACGGCCGGCACGGCCGCGCAACTGGCGATCCACCCGACGGGAATCGTGACGTTCTGTACCGATGATGGCAAGCCCGCCCACTACTTTAGCATCCGGTTTGAGCTGGAATGCAGGGGCAAGTGGGTGATCGAGATCCATCTCCATTACTTTACCGGAGCCGCGTTGGGTAAGGGTATAAGTGTATCCTCCTTTTGCAGATTTATTCTCCCTCACAGTCACATCGTACAACGTTTCGGGAGCGAGCTTGATATCCGTACCCCTACCGGCCATATTGGTGGCAATAGTGACGTTGCCGTTGCCTTCGGCGTCCTGGCGACCGGCCTTGGCCACGATTTCTGCTTCGCGCTGATGCTGCTTGGCGTTGAGCACGTTGTGCTCAATCTTGCGCAAACCCAAAATACGGCTGAGTTTCTCTGAAATATCCACAGAAGTGGTACCCACCAGCACAGGCCTTCCAGCCTTGCTCAACATGGAAATTTCGTCAATGACAGCGTTGAATTTTTCACGCTCCGTTTTAAACACCAGATCCTCGCGGTCATCCCGGATAATTCCTCTATTGGTAGGAATCACCACCACATCAAGCTTGTAGATATCCCATAGCTCTCCTGCTTCCGTCTCGGCAGTTCCGGTCATACCGGCGAGCTTATGATACATTCGGAAATAGTTCTGCAAGGTGATTGTCGCATAGGTTTGGGTCACTTCGCCCACTTTGACATTTTCCTTCGCTTCGAGTGCCTGGTGGAGTCCATCGGAATAGCGACGGCCTTCCATCATACGGCCGGTTTGCTCGTCCACGATTTTGACCTGACCTTCCATGACCACGTATTCCTCGTCGCGCTCAAAAAGCGTGTATGCCTTTAGGAGTTGGTTCATGGCGTGCAGGCGACGGGACTTAACGGCAAAATCCTGGGCGAGTTTATTTTTCGCTTCGTCTTTCTGGGCCTTGTCGAGATTATCGTCTGCATCAATTTCTATGATGCGGGAAGCCACATCGGGGAGGATGAAGAAGGTCACATCTTCCTGTCCTTTGGAGAGATACTCGGTGCCGCGTTCGGTGAGTTCCACGCCGCGGTTTTTTTCATCTATGGTAAAGAGGAGTGGCTCATCTACAAGATGCATATTTTTGCTTTGCTCCTGCATGTAGTAGTTCTCCGCCTTTTGCAGCATGACCCTAACGCCTTCTTCGCTCAGGAATTTGATAAGCGGCCGATATTTGGGCAGTGCACGGTGGATGCGCAGCAATGCCATGCCGGCCTCACCCTCCTGGTAGCCCGTTTTGCCTTTGTCATAGAGGTTGCGCGCCTCCAGGAGATACTGGGTAGCCTGTCTGCGCTGCGCTTCAATCAGGCGCTCCACAAAGGGCTTTAACACTAAATACTCTTCGTCATCAGCACCCTGTGATACGGGCCCTGAAATAATAAGCGGAGTTCTGGCATCATCAATAAGTACGGAATCCACCTCATCCACCATGGCAAAATGGTGCTTGCGCTGCACCATTTCCTCTGGGCTGAATACCATATTATCGCGAAGGTAATCGAAGCCGAATTCATTATTGGTGCCGTAGGTGATATCACATTCATAGGCGCGGCGACGCTCGGCGGAGTGCGGACGATGCTTGTCAATGCAGTCAATGGTGAGGAAAAGAAACTCGAAAATCGGCCCTATCCACTCTGAGTCGCGCCGGGCCAGGTAGTCATTCACGGTAACGACATGCACGCCGCGCCCTGATAGCCCGTTGAGATATGCCGGCAAAGTAGCCACTAAGGTCTTTCCTTCACCGGTGGCCATTTCGGAGATTTTTCCATCGTGCAGTACCATTCCACCAATCAGCTGGACATCGTAATGAATCATGTTCCAGGTGATTTCAGCGCCGGCAGCCATCCATTTATTTTTCCAAAGTGCCTTTTGTCCGTCAATCTGGACATAACTTTTGACCGCTGCGAGGTTGGTATCGTGCTCTGTGGCACTGACGGCGATAGTGTCATTTTCGGAAAAGCGACGTGCGGTTTCCTTTACGACTGCAAAAGCCTCCGGCAGGATTTCCCGAAGGATTTCTTCCAGCGCTTTATTGCGATCCTCCTCAAGTTTGTCTAATTCTTCGAAATATTCCTCCTTGACGTGGATATCCTCCT
>CAYTNI010000226.1:0-5560 GCA_964439115.1 uncultured Saprospiraceae bacterium | reverse complement strand
TGGTGGCTCTGGGCATCATCTTTAAATTACTCACTGCAGATCATCCCGTACTGGCAATTTCTGCAGCTCACCTTGTCAGTGTGCCGGTACCCGAAAACATGAATTCATTTTTGCAGCAGTTCACCCTGCCGGATTTTAGCGGCGTTCTAAGATCTGACGTATGGATTATTGCCCTTACCCTGGGTATCGTGGGCAGCCTGGAAACCCTGCTCAGCGTTGAGGCCACCGATAAACTCGACCCGGAGAAAAATGTTACGCCAACCAGCCGGGAGCTGCTTGCTCAAGGTACAGGCAATATCCTTTCCGGTCTCATCGGCGGTCTTCCCGTGACACAGGTGATTGTTCGCAGCTCTGCCAATATTCAATCCGGTGCAAAAACCAAGTTATCCGCCATAGTTCATGGTTTTTTACTCCTGATATCGGTAATTTTGGTACCCCATATACTTAATTTAATTCCACTATCGGTACTGGCCGCTATTTTACTTATGGTGGGATACAAACTGGCTAAACCTTCCCTCTTCAAAAAGATGTACAATCTTGGATGGAAACAATTCGTGCCCTTTGCCGCCACCATTGCCGGGGTAATATTTAAGGATCTTCTGATCGGGGTAGGTTTTGGGCTTGCGGTAGGCATTTTTATTATTGTATTGAAAAGCTACCAGAACTCCCACTTCCTGCATAAAGTCAATGAAGAAGAAGGCAATACCCGAATCCGGATGACCCTTGCCGAAGAGGTGACCTTCATGAATAAAGGTACCATTTTACAGGAACTCAACAGCATCCCTGCGAACGCACACCTTTGTTTAGATGTGCGCCCCACGAAATATCTGGATTACGATGTCATGGAAATTCTCGATGAGTTTGCCATAAAGGCAAAAAGCAAAAACATTACCGTAGAACTGATATCGGAAAGGGGAACAGTTGTAAATCCCAAAAGCTACGTGGAGTTTTTCCACCTCAATCCGAAAATTAACCCCTAACGCGGGAAAGAAGCGTGGTAATTCCTAATCTGAAAAATAGAACTATGCGAGCACATACTGCAGAAACACAATCATCTGTTACGCCCGACAAGGCGCTTGAATTCCTCAAAGAGGGTAACCAGCGTTTCCTCAACAACCTCAAACTGAATCGCAACCTCCTCGAGCAAGTCAACGATACCCGGGAAGGTCAATGGCCCTTTGCCTGCATCCTTAGTTGTATTGACAGTCGTACCTCGGCCGAGCTCATCTTTGACCAGGGCCTTGGAGATGTTTTCAGCATCCGGATTGCAGGAAATTTCGCCAACCAGGACATCCTTGGCTCCATGGAGTTTGCCTGTCGCGTAGCCGGCTCCAAATTGGTAGTCGTACTTGGCCACACCAAATGCGGTGCCCTCAAAGGGGGTATTGATGCGGAAAAAGTAGAAGGACTCGGTTTGGATAACCTCTCGCACCTCGTGTATCATTTTGACAATTGCGTCAAGGCGGTTATTGAACCGGGCGAAGAAAGAAGCTCTGGCAATGCGCCACTTTTAGAAAAAGTAACCTTCCAAAACGTGCGGCAAACCCTGGAAGATATCCGCCACCAGAGTTCTTCACTCCGAAAGATGGAAAATGAGGGGGAAATCAAAATTGTGGGCGCCGTCTATGACGTAGAAACCGGCGAAGTCAGCTGGCTGGATTAACAGGCTGATAGGTTTCGAAAAATTCGCGGCGCGCTATCCGATAGACGGAACTACGGTCGGGTGGACAAACCATGTAATCACCGGCTTTGGCCACCATGCCGGAGCCCCAGCTTGCCATGAATTCAAAAGTTGGAGGTAGTCCTAGCGCTTCCAGGAGGGCTTCCGTCAGTTCGATGGCCAGTACCTTGCCGGTAGGGAGATATTCCTGAAAGCCTTTTTCGTCTGTACGCCCCGTGGGAGCGTAACGTTCTTCAAAACTACTGCGGGACATTATGTACAACTCGCCGGCTGCTGTCTGATTGCGCACAACGAAATCCCCGGCATGAGCTGTATTGCTTGTTTCCAATCCATCGGAAGTGCGGGTACCGATCTCCTCTCCGGCCTCTGCCTTCCTGGCCCATACGGGGCGATATTTCCGAAACCATTCGCCTTGCAACTCCAGCAGCGGCAAAAACAAGGCACACATCCGGGCTTGAGAAGGAATTGACGCCATTCAGGAACTGCTTTCAAATTCAAAATTACAGATTATTGCACTGATTATCTCTAACTTTGAATTTGATTTCTAAAATCATTTCACATGAGGTCTTTCCTTTGGTGGTGTTGCGCCCTGATTTTGCTGGCAGGCTGCCGCAGAGAATTACCCCTCGGACCGGAGGACTACCCAGCCCTCATCGGCGTGGAGTTCCCGAATTTTGCATTAAAAGACCTTTCCGGCCGAACTTTGCGCTGGGAAGAGTTGAAAGGAAGGCCGGCACTCGTCAATTTTTGGTTTGCGAAATGTCCTCCATGTGTGGCGGAGATGCCGCATCTGAATGCCATAAAAAGCGATTTCGCCGCCGAAGGGGTATTGTTTCTTGGCATAACGCCGGACGACAGCCTGAGTACCACCGAATTTATCACGCGCCATAAATTTGACTTTGAGCTTTTGCCGGATGCGGCGCCGTTTATCCAGTTCTTTGGGAATGAGTTTCCAATGAACGTATTTGTAGATAAACAGGGGATTATCCGACATGCACGCGGAGCAATACCAACTACATTTGACCCGGCACATCCACAGGGCTTTATGGATGACCGGGAGTTCCGAAGAATATTGGGAAACCTCATCCGGCAGTAATGAAAACCGGCAGTATTCTTTTAAATGGGTTGCTGCTCCTGATTGGACTCAATAGCGGGTTGGCTCAGGTAGTGAACATCGAAAATCGCCGGATGCATACGGACTCTGTCAGGATTGCAGGAAGTGCTTCCGTTACTTTTTCCTTTACGGAGAACAACAACAAGCAACTTCTCGTCACCAGGAATGCCCTTTCCCTACAATGGAAGACCAAAAGCCTGCGGGATTTGTTCTTAATACTTGGCAACTACGACCTGTCGAGGGCAAACAGTACTTCCTTCAGCAATGCGGCCTTCCTCCATGTTCGCTACAACCGCAAGATAAGTAAGCTACTTCGCTGGGAGGCTTTTTCCCAACTCCAATACAACAGGGTGCTAGGCATTGCCACGCGGGCGCTAACCGGAACAGGTCCGAGATGGAAGTTCCTACACGGAAAATCTTCTTCTGCATACCTGGGAACCCTTTACATGCTCGAATATGAGGAGACTTCCTCTGTGGTGCCCGTCAGGAACCGGGATCATCGGCTGAGCACATATTTCTCCACCAGCCTGGATTTGCCCAAGTGGCTCCCTGGCGAATTGATCAGCACGACTTACTATCAGCCACAGTTCGGGAAATGGGCTGATTTTCGGGTGAGTCATGAAACGAGCCTGGAGCTGGCAGTCAACAAAAAATTAAGAGCTACTACCCGATTCAACTACTTTTTCGATTCAAGGCCACCCGAGGGCATTGCAAGGCGAGCTTTGGGTGTGGAACAAGGCTTCCGAGTGCAGTTTTAGCGCAGCGCTGCATCAGGCATTGCGCCCGATGCAGTTGAGGTCTTCAAATGCGAGTTTGAGTCGCGACACGAAGGTTTCCTCGCCTTTACGCAGCCAGACACGGGGATCGTAGTATTTCTTGTTAGGCTTATCATCACCTTCAGGATTGCCGATTTGTGCCTGCAGATAACCTTTTTTGGATTCGTAGTAATTGCGTACTCCTTCCCAATAGGCCCATTGCATATCTGTATCAATGTTCATTTTAATAGCTCCGTATTCGATGGCCTCCCTGATTTCTTCTCTGGATGACCCTGAACCTCCGTGAAAAACGAAATTGATGGGCATTGGATTGGATAGTCCGAATTTTTGGCGTACGTAATCCTGTGAGTTTTTCAGAATCACCGGTTCAAGTTTCACATTACCGGGTTTATAAACACCATGGACGTTGCCGAAAGCCGCAGCTACGGTAAACCGATGACTCACTTTACTCAGTGTTTCATAAGCGTAAGCCACCTCCGATGGTTGAGTGTAGAGACGGGAACTGTCCACTCCGGTATTGTCCACGCCATCCTCTTCTCCACCGGTGACACCGAGTTCAATTTCGAGTGTCATGCCAAGGGCTTTCATGCGTTCCAGGTATTTGGCGCTGATATGCATGTTTTCCTCAATGGATTCCTCAGAGAGGTCGAGCATGTGGGAGGAGTAGAGCGGGTAACCGTTGCGCTCGTGAAATCGCTCCCCGGCATCGAGCAGACCATCCACCCAGGGTAAAAGATTGAGGGCGCAGTGGTCGGTGTGCAAAATAACAGGAACCCCATAAGCTTCTGCCACCTGATGGACGTGCATCGCCCCGGAGATGCCACCCAGAATAGCGGCTTTTTGGCCGTCATTAGAAAGGCTTTTGCCCGCAAAGAAAGAAGCGCCTCCGTTAGAGAACTGAATAATCACCGGCGAATTCACCGCGCGGGCCGTTTCGAGTACTGCATTCACCGAATTGGTGCCGATGACGTTTACGGCGGGCAGCGCGAAATTATGCTCGTTGGCATAGTTAAACAGCTCGGTGACCTCATCACCATGCAGAACGCCAGGACGGAATCGGGTGGAAGCGGTGCTATTCATGTAGGATGGATTTTCGTGTGGAAAATGCAAAGGTACTGGAATTTCAGGATATCAAACCACTCCTTTGGCAACTAGATAGCGCTCTGCGTCCAGTGCGGCCATGCAACCGGTGCCGGCAGCGGTCACTGCCTGGCGATACACGTGATCCTGAGCGTCGCCGCTGGCAAATACCCCTTCGATGTTGGTATAGGTGCTACCTGGTTTGGTAATCAGATAACCACTCTCTTCCATATCTAACCAACCCTTGAAAATGTCTGTATTGGGTTTGTGACCAATCGCCACGAAAAAGCCCTCCACAGGTATCACCGATTCTTCATTTTGTTTATTATTCCAAACCCGAATACCCGTCACGGACTCATCGCCAAGGATTTCCTTGGGTTCAGTATTCCAGTGGACCACGATATTGGGAGTGTTCATCACCCGTTCCTGCATGATTTTGGAGGCGCGCATTTCATCCCTCCTAACGAGAAGGTGTACTTTCGGACAAAGCTTAGCCAAATAGGAAGCCTCTTCCGCGGCGGTATCGCCACCACCCACTACGGCGACCTCTTTCCCTCTGAAAAAGAACCCGTCGCAGACGGCGCAGGCAGAAACGCCCTTGTTCATCAGTTTTTGTTCTGACTCCAAGCCGAGCCATTTGGCAGCAGCTCCGGTGGCAATAATTACCGAATCAGCGTGAATTTCTGCTCCTGTTTCTGACCAGATTTTATGTACCGGCCCGGTAAAGTCCACTTTCTGAATCATTTCGTAGCGAATCTGGGTGCCAAAGCGTTCCGCCTGCTTGCGGAAATCTTCCATCATCTCAGGTCCGAGGATTCCGGAAGGATAGCCGGGATAGTTTTCTACATCCGTAGTAATCATGAGCTGGCCACCGGGCTCTTTTCCGGTGTAAAGCACAGGGTAGAGATT
>CAYTNI010000225.1:0-5575 GCA_964439115.1 uncultured Saprospiraceae bacterium | reverse complement strand
CGGCCGTACCGTGTACGACAATCTCAATAAAACCCTTTTCGAACCGGCGCCAATTTTTGTGGATAGCCACCGGAATCTCATCCTCTTGGATTGGCCTTTTGTTTATAAAGGAACCATCAGAGACTTTTATCCGCCGGTAGATTTCCTCCCGCATTCGCCCAATGGATTTCAGGTATATCTGGAAAGCCTCGGCCAACTGTCGCCGCAGGCATTGGACGAGCTGATATCCCGCGTAGGTAAACGCATTTCACTGGCCAATCTTCCCGACCTTATAGATGTTGCCTTTCTTGCCCTTCACGGCGTTTATGGGGAAGATGGGCAAATTCAGCGAGAGCTGGACCAGCTCGGCATTCCCTATACCGGAAGCGGTATTCGCGCCTCCGAAATCGGCATGGATAAAGCGCTCCAAAAGGAGTTGATGCCCCAAATGGGTTTTGATGCCCCCAAAGTATTTTCTATCGTCCGGGAACATTGGACTGCCCAACCCGAGGAACAATTCTTTCAACAAGCCGCAGAAGAGATTGGCTTCCCTCTGGTGGTTCGACCTGCCAATCAGGGCTCCTCTATCGGTGTTTCCATCGTATCGGCACCGGGTAATCCTGAAGAATTCAGAGATGCGGTAAATCGCGCATTTTTTCGCGAAATCATCCCTCTGGAGCAATGGCGTTCCAATAGTCATTTCGAAAAGATAGACTACCTGCGCCTGCTCACCGATATCCGGGATGGCCTTGGCTTCCCCATGACGGTTTCTTTCGGCGCACAACAGGCGCTCGTTTACCACCCCGAAAGCCTGCTGACCTACCTCGATGAGTTGTCGCAATCCTCTATACCCCATACACCTTCTGAAATTGTGCTCGAAAGTCACCTCGATGAAAAGGCGGTCATTGTGGAGGAGTTTATTTACGGGCGAGAGTTTTCCTGTATCGTGGTGCGAAAAGAAGATGGCACCGCAGTAGCACTGCCGCCTACTGAAATTGTGAAAGGCGGGGAAGTATTCGATTATCGCTCAAAATACATGCCCGGGATGTCGAGGAAGGAAACTCCGATTCGCCTTCCCGACGCTCAGATTGAAGCCATCTGCAAGGAGTGTGAGCGCCTTTTTCACGCCCTCGGCTTCGGCGTTTATGCGCGTATTGACGGCTTTATCAAGGAGGATGGCCGCATATTCCTCAACGACCCCAATACCACTTCGGGCATGATGCCCTCCTCTTTCTTTTTTCATCAGGCTGCCGAAATTGGCCTGAATCCCTCACAATTTCTCACTTATATCCTGCGCACCTCCCTGTGGGAACGAATCGCCGAACATACGGACCGGGCGCGGTACCGGGAGCTTATGGCGCGTTTAGACAATGACCTTGAAAACATGCGGGGTGAGGCCGGGCAAAAACGTCGTATCGCGGTCATTCTGGGGGGCTATTCCTTCGAACGGCATATTTCCGTGGAAAGTGGTCGCAATGTTTTTGAGAAATTGTCCAGCTCCGAAAAATATGAGCCTGTACCGGTTTTTTTGGCCGGTAAAGACCAGGCACTCGAGTTTTATCAAGTGCCCATCAACCTCTTGCTAAAAGACAACGCCGACGATATTCTCGAAAAAATCCGGCACTGGAGTTTACATCCTGTGGTGGAAGCCATTAAGCTCAAATGTCTTACCCTCACCGGCAAATATGCTTCCCGCAACGTGGTGTTCGAGCCTCAGGAGCTCAACCTACAATCTCTTCAGCGCGAAGCTGATGGCGTGTTCATCGCCATTCACGGCCGCCCCGGAGAGGATGGTCAATTGCAGCAATTGCTGGAATCTGTGGGACTGCCTTACAATGGCTCCGATGCCGTATCCTCCGCCATCACCATTGACAAGTACCGCACCCTACAAACGCTGAAGCGAAACGGATTCAAAGTAACCGAGCAGCTACTCGTACAAAAGTCTGATTTTGATACTGATCCGGAAATTTTCTACCGACGCGTAGAGTCCATGTTCAGTTATCCGTTTATTGCCAAACCCGTGGACGATGGCTGTTCCTCTGCGGTAAAGGTGCTCAACGACCGGCGCCAGTTGGAAGCCTTCGTGCGGATGATGTTCAGGCCCCCAGGTCAGGAAAGCCCCGAGGCCCGGCGAACGCTCCGGCTTAAGGCGAAGGAGGAGTTCCCCCGGAAACAGCAAATCCTTTTTGAAGCCCTGATTACCGCCAGGGATGCATCCCGCTTCCTTGAAATTACCTGTGGCCTGCTGACGCGTTACCGGCCGGACGGTACCCTGGAATACGAAATATTTGAACCATCCGAAGCCCTCGCCGGTGGCGAAGTCCTCTCCTTAGAGGAGAAGTTCCTGGCCGGGGAAGGTCAGAATATTACTCCGGCGCGATTCGCCTCTGACTCCCAAAGTTATCAAACCATCGCCCGGCAGGTAAAAGCCGAACTCGAGCGCGCAGCTCGCATTCTCGGCGTACAGGGCTATGCGCGAATTGACGCCTTCGTCCGGATTTATGAGGGTAATCGTGCAGAGACCATTATCATTGAAGCCAATTCGCTGCCCGGCATGACACCCGCCACCGTCCTGTTTCACCAGGCGGCCATCAATGGCTACAAACCTTACGACTTTATTGATCGCATCCTGAGCTTTGCATTCCTTCGCAGGTCCATGAACAGCCTGGGAGGAACACTCCCCGATACTCCGGCAGAGGAATGGCAGCCGTTACCTTCTTCACAACCCGAAAACCCTCCGGTCCCTACCGTCAAATCCCCATTTGTACAGGCAGATCCCGATCCCGGTTCTCAGCGGAAGGGCCCGGCGCCTGATTTGGAGGGCAGTACAGGAAGGGTACTTTCCTACTACGCCCAAAATTTGCTTCAATTTCTGAAATCCGGCATTTTCCTGCGCAATTTTGCAGCCCTGGCCGCATTTATCTTTTTGAGCGCTACACTCATGCAAGGGATACTGCGGATTTACACCCGCCACGGAGAATCTCTGCAAGTACACGACTACGTCGGAATGTCTGTGGATGATGCCATTCGAAAGGCACGAAGCCGCAACTTTCTCGTCGTAGTCACAGATTCTATATTCATGCTGGACAAAGCGCCGAATGTGGTGATTGACCAAACACCACGTCCTCTAAGCCGAGTGAAAGAGCGCCGTCGGATTTACCTCACCGTCACCAAGGCTACACCTGATATGATGACGCTGCCCGACATGGTGGGGAGTTACAACTACGACCAGTATGCCCGTAAATTGGCATGGGTAAACGTCCGCTCTAAAATTACAGAACGCCAGTTCGATGCCAAGCAGGAAGAAAATACTATTCTGCATTTCTTTTACAACGGCCAAAAATATACGGAGACGGATGTGCGCAATGGACTCAAGGTACCCATGGGTACTACGCTTGAATTTGTGGTCACGGAACGTCTCACCGGAATGGTAGCAGTACCCGATTTGGTATGCAAAACCTACTCAGAAGCCGCGTTCATTATTTCCTCTTTCAATCTCAATATCGGCACAGTACACGGTGGAGATGGCCTGGATATTTCCAACTACTACATCTGGAAACAGGATCCTCCCTTCTCTCCTGAAGTGACACTGAGTGCCGGCCAGCAGATTGAGCTTTATATCAGTGCCGAGTTGCCCGCAGGATGTGGTTTAGAGGAATAATACGGCCTTTTAAAGGCCGTACTTGTCCAACAGGTAAACGAGTGAGGTAATGGTGGCGGCTCCCAGTTCCAGCTCACGCCGATTCACGGCGTCAAAGCGGTCTGTATCTGTATGGTGGAAATCAAAATACCGTTGTGTGTCCGGTTCAAAGCCAATAAGCAAGCCTTTTTGACTTTTGAGGGGGCTAATGTCTGCGCCGGAGCCTCCCTTTCGGATATAAAGTCCGTAGGGTTCCAGCAGTGGTAGGAAAGCACTCAGTTTTTTGAATTTTGGAGCGAAAACAGCCTCTTCCGCTTCGGCCGTAAACCCTCTTGGGGTGAACCCTCCTCGGTCGGATTCAATGGCGGCCATGTGGAATTCACCCATTTCGTTGGAGATGCGGGCGTATGTTCTTCCGCCCACGAGGCCATTTTCCTCATTGGCGAATAGGACACACCGGAGAGTCCGCTTGGGCTGATAGCCGATTTCCTTCAGGATGCGCAGTACTTCCATGGCATGAACACAGCCTGCTCCGTCGTCGTGAGCCCCTTCACCGAGATCCCAGGAATCGAGGTGGCCGCCTACGAGGATAATCTGCTCCGGAAACTCGGAGCCGCGAATTTCGCCGATGACGTTATAGCCCGTTTGCTCGGGCATCATCGCACAGTTTGATTGCATATAGATACGCACAGGTTCTTCTTTTAGGATGGAGGATAGCAATTCGGCATCCATGGTACTGATGGCCATGGCCGGAATTGGCTTGACATCCGGTGCGTAACTCATAGCGCCTGAATGCGGGATGGTGTCGAGCCTGTTAGTCATAGAGCGCACAATTACCCCCAGGGCTCCGTATTTAGAGGCACGGCTGGCACCGGCTCCGCGTTGGTCCACCGCACCGCCATAAGCGGCAAAAGTATTGACGATGGTAGGATCCATGGGGCGGTTGAAAAAGACGATTTTGCCCTCTACTCCCTTGCGGCCGAGACTATCCACCGCATCTAAGCTCCGCACCTCCACCACTTCGGCGGTGAGACCCTGCGGGCCGGTGCCAATGGAATTGCCCAGCGCCCGGCTGCGCAGACTTACGCTCCCCATCTTTTGAGAATTGACGATGCGAACCTGTTCATTTTCGCCCCTCACCCAATAAGGTACTTTACAGGCTTGCAGCCATACAGAATCTAAAGCGAGCGTATCAAGTACAAACCTGGTATATTCTACTGCGGCGGCGGCGGCCGGCGAACCTGCAAGCCGGCCGGGAGCCCTAAGGCAAAGTTCTCGAAGCCAGTCGTAGCATTTGCCATCACTTAGGGCGCGGTCGTGAACTTTTTTGATAAAGAATGCGTCAGTATCCCAATCCGGCTCCTGGCCAAATAGGGAAACGGCGCAAACGGTGCAAAACAGTGCAAGCAGTAAATTTTTCATGGTGAAGCTTATTGAGAAATACCGGCGAAGATAGCATTTCGCAAAGAAATCCGGCAATTGCCCTATCTTTGAGGTTAATAAACGCTCTGGCATGACACCCGCAATCTTTCAGATAGACACGGTATTGATAACTCCGCATACGGTAATTCGCCGCTTTCGCGAAGGGGAGGGTGTAGCCTTTTACGACCTGCTCGACAATAACCGCTCCCGGCTGGAAGAGCTTTTTGCACCCTCCCTTTGGCCCGTCAACCATGCCGAAGAGTGCGAAATGCTGGTGCGGCGAAAACTGGCCGCCTGGTTGCTGCAAGAATCCTTTGCTTTCGGCGTATGGCATTTTCAAACAGCTAAGGCCATTGGCTACGTAGAGTTTTTTAATGTAGTACCGGAAGTGCCTCGCGCAAGCATTCACTTTTTTATTGACCGCGACCAGGAAGGCAAAGGCCTTATGACCGAAGTGCTGCAGGAAGTCATTCGATTCGGTTTTCGCCAGCTTAACCTTGAACGCATAGATCTTTATACAGCCAGCGATAACTT
>CAYTNI010000224.1:0-5587 GCA_964439115.1 uncultured Saprospiraceae bacterium | reverse complement strand
GCAAACATATATTTTTTCTGCTATTTCCCGGCATGAGAGTTAATATCAGAAGGGAATCTACCATTTTTTAGGAGCTGTAAGCTACCTTTAGTCATTTTTGAACCTGACAATCCTGTGCTATGGAGATAGTGTTGCTTGCCGTGGTAGCTTTTGCGGCTTCTTTGCTGACGTTTTTTTCGGGTTTTGGCCTTGGAACGCTGCTGACGCCGGTATTTATGGTGTTTTTTCCGGTAGAGTTGGCCATTGCCCTTACCGGAGTGGTTCATTTTTTCAACAATATTTTCAAGTTGTGGCTGGTGGGCAAGCATGCAGACCGCGCTGTGGTGGTACGATTTGGTTTGCCTGCTGTAGTGGCTGCCTTTTTTGGAGCCTGGCTGATGCTTCAGTTATCGGACATGCAACCCATCTGGACTTATGAATTGATGTCCGGGAGCTTTGAGGTTTTTCCGGTAAAATTGACGGTTGCTCTTTTGCTATTGATTTTTGCGCTGATGGAGCTAAGTCCATGGGTTGGCAGGTTGCGGTTTGATCGTTCGAGATTGCCACTGGGCGGTTTTTTGAGTGGTTTTTTCGGAGGTTTATCAGGCAACCAGGGGGCGTTGCGAAGTGCATTTTTGATTAATGCCGGGCTTTCCAAAGAGGCATTTATCGGAACGGCGGTGGTAGTTTCGACATTTGTAGATATCACTCGCTTGGGGGTATATGCCACTAGGTTTGCACGGAGCGGGGTGGAAGAAAACCTCGGTCTTTTATCGCTGGTCACCCTTGCAGCGATAGCAGGAGCATGGGTGGGCAATAAATTATTACAAAAAGTGACACTTAGGTTCGTGCAATTGGCAGTAGCCGTCATGTTAATTGCAGTATCCATCGCTCTTGGGGCAGGATGGATTTAGGCGTGGTACTCCATCAATCCTTCTAAGGGGGCTTTAAGGATTTTTCCTGGAAGAAGACCTTCCTTTTCTAAGGCATGGTGCAACAAATTGCTAAAGAAAAAGGCTACAGATCCTGTAAAATGAATTGGCAACTGTGATGCGGCGGGATAAACCTGCACGCATCGGCGGATAAACAGCGCGAATTGGTTCAGTATAATTCCCTGGCAAAAAGGATGAGCCTGGTGTCGCCCCAGAAAAGGCATAAAGGAAGCCAGAAAGCGGCTTGGCGTCTCTCCGCGATATACTTTTTCGATTACTGCATCCGGCGATACAGGAAATTCTTCTTCAAAGGATTGCATCAATTCCTCCGGCATTTCACGGTTCAGCCAGGCGATTATCAATTCTCTGCCCATGACGGCACCGCTGCCCTCATCTCCGAGGATATATCCATACCCTCCTGTATTTTGCACCATGTGCCCCCCATCAAACCAAACGGAATTGGAGCCTGTGCCCAGGATGCACGCAATACCGGCAGATCTTTGGCAGAGTGCTCTGGCAGCACCCAGAACATCTACGGCTATTTCTACAGTTTCAAGGGTGGAGAAAACCTCCCTGAATGCATTGCTTAATCGGTTTTGAGAGCTTTCGGCCCTACAACCTGTGCCGTAGAAAAACACCTTTTGTATAGATGCTCCAACGCGGAGCCTGACCTCGTCCAGTTCGTGTATGATTTCCTCGTCACTCAGGAAAAAGGGATGAATACCGGGCGTTTGGAAAACATCCCAACCTTTTTCCGGGTCGAGAAGAGCCCAGTCTGCTTTGGTGGCACCGCTGTCTATGACGAGCGTTCGGGTCATTGTTCGGGGAGCAGTTCGCCGTTGAGTCTGGATTCCAGTGCTTTTCGCACGCTACCGTGTTCAAGTAGCAGCTCCTCTGCGGTTTCATAATCGAGCTGAAGGGCGTTCATGAGAATTTTAGCGCCGCGTTCTACGAGTTTGGCATTGCTCAATTGCATGTCCACCATTTTATTATCTAAAACGCGGCCCAGGCGAATCATTGCTGTGGTCGAGATCATATTCAATACGAGCTTTTGTGCGGTACCGGCTTTCATACGGGTGCTGCCGGTCACAAATTCGGGGCCGGTAATCACTTCGATGGGGAAATCTGCTTCAGCAGCAAGTGGAGTGCCGGGATTGCACGTGATACAGGCCGTCATGATGCCATTTTTCCGGCATGATTGCAGACCGCCAATGACATAGGGGGTGGTGCCGCTTGCCGCAATCCCGAGTACCACATCCTGTTCGTTGATAAAATAGCGCTTCAGATCCTTCCAGGCCTGGCCGGGATCATCCTCTGCAAACTCTACAGCCTTGCGGATGGCCGTATCTCCACCGGAGATAATACCTATCACCCAACTGTCGGGTACGCCAAATGTAGGTGGGCATTCAGAGGCATCGAGGATGCCCAGTCGGCCACTGGTACCGGCACCGAGGTAAAACAGGCGCCCACCCTCGTTCATTTTCTCTACCAGCGCCTCCACAAATTGCTCGATGGCAGGAAGCGCCTTCTCCACCGCTAAAGGTACAGTCTTGTCCTCGTGATTGATATGATGTAATAATTCGCCCACTGACATCTGCTCGAGATGCCTGTAATTGGAGGGTGATTCTGTAATTTTTTGCATGGTATCTGTTCAATACAGCCTTTTCGGCAAGTTATTGCAATGAAAATGCGAAAATCTGCAATAACCTGCAAAAATTTATCCTTTTTATGTAAAATTAGTGAGATAGCAATATAATGGCCTTTTGAAATTTGAATTCTCGATGGCAGGAATTAATTTAGCATTTATTTTCAAAGCTAAAATATTGTCGCCATGTGCCTTGCTATACCCGGAAAAATTGATACCATCACTGACCAGCTCGATGCTACTTTTCGCGTTGGGAAAGTCTCGTTTGGAGGCATCCTAAAGGATGTCAACCTCATGATGGTGCCCGAGGCTCAGCCCGGTGATTACGTTTTGGTGCATGTCGGGGTGGCCATCAGCGTCGTGGACGAAGCGGAGGCTCACAAAACTTTTGAGTACCTTCAGCAAATCGGCGAACTGGAGGAACTTGACCCACAGGAAAGCAGAGGCTAAGGATTCTCATGTAAGAATTTCATTATCCGGGGTTTATGCTGGTTATTGGCGTTTCTCAGGGTGGCAGGAGGCCCTGCGAAGATTACTACTCGGATAGAAATCTCCGCAGGGCCCGTGCATTAGTTTATTTGCTCATAATGGCATCTATGCCTTTTTCCTTCACCATTTGGTTAAATTCGGGTATGGCCTTGGATTTAATAGCTTTGAACTTAGTAATTTCGGCATCCACTTTCGGCATTAATTCCGCTTTGACAGCCAGCGACTGTGCAGTAGGCGGATAATCCCCCATTGCTGTACCACTTGCCAGAGCCGCCAATTTGTTGGTCAGGCGAATGGGGTAATTCAAAGGATCCTGACCGCTGCGGTTTTTGGTCTGGTACAACGCCTCTTCCACTTCAGTCATTGCCTTATCAATAGCCTTGGCTTTGTCCACCAGTGCTTTCATGTCCTCTTTCCCCTTGAGTTTGTCGCTGAGTGCGTTGAGTTGTTGACGCACACTTCTGATTTCAGCGATGACTTCATGGGCATCTGAGACCTTCGTTTGCACTTCTGTGACAAAGTCGAACTGAGCCTGCATATCAGCCTGTGTGACTTCAGCACGAGGATCCTTGAGTATGGTCAAGGGTTTCTCCCATTGCTGAGTACCTATGCTGAGGCGCACAGTGTAGTTGCCCGGCACAGCCTTAGGTCCGCGGAGGGAAGCCGCCCAGAGGATAATGCCGTCAAATCCTTTGGCATCCGGATACTGGAGATTCCACACAAATTTGTTGGCGCCGGGTTTGACTTCCAGTTTTTCAGCTCTCTCTTTGGCTGTGCTGGAATATTCCCTGACGAGCTTGCCGGCACTGTCCAGAATGGCTAGTTTTACCGCTACGGTATCTGCCGGTTTATCTTTCAGATAAAAGTGAATCACGGCTCCTGCCGGATGATTTGTTCCTGAGGTTTTGGAAGGTCGCCCCCAACCTCCACCGCCCATGCGGTAGGTGTCGGCCGGCTGGTATAAAATTACAGACTGAGCCTTCATGTCGGGTTGTAGCTGGCGGAGTGGCCCGAGATCATCAATTATCCAGAAACTCCGGCCCTGGGTGGCAGCGATGAGATGGTTGCCTTTCACAGCGAGGTCGGTAATAGGCACAATGGGCAGATTGAGCTGAAAGGGTTTCCAGCTGGTACCATCGTCAAAAGAGATATACATGCCGGTTTCGGTACCTGCAAAGAGGAGGCCTTTGCGCATCGGGTCAGCGCGAAGTACACGGGTGAAGTGCTCGGCGGGTATGCCCTGGGTTATCTGCCGCCAGGTTTTGCCGTAATCTTCGGTTTTGAAGAGGTAAGGCCGATAATCGCCTAGTTTGTAACGGGTGCCAGCAAGGTAAGCTCCTCCTTTGGTAAAGGGGTCGGCTTCGAGGCTGTTGATCATTGTCCACTCCGGCAAACCTTTAGGAGTAACATTTTCCCAGGTTTTGCCGCCATCCTTGCTTACATGAACCAATCCATCGTCAGAACCGGTCCATAACAGTCCTTCTTCGTAAGGAGATTCCATGGCCGCGAAGATGGTGCAATAGTATTCTACGCTGGTATTGTCCTTGGTGATTGGACCGCCGGAAGGCCCGAGCTTGGTAGAGTCGTTGCGGGTGAGGTCGGGGCTGAGGATTTCCCAGGATTGGCCTCCGTTGGTGGTGGCATGCAGATGGTTGGAGGCTGCATACAACTTTTTAGGGTTGTGCGGAGAAAAGAAAATGGGGAAATTCCATTGGAAGCGGTATTTCATACCCTCTGCGCCATAGCCCATGGGATTGTCCGGCCAGACATTAACCGACTGGTTTTTGCCGGTGCGGTGGTTCATGCGGGTGAGCAGCCCCCCATAGCTTCCGCCATAGACGATATCGCTGTCGAGGGGGTCCACGGCGATATGACCACTTTCACCCCCTGCAGTCGGCTCCCAGTCGCGTTCGGTAATGGCATTGCCATCTGTTCGGTGAGCGATGCGGAGTGTTGAGTTGTCCTGCTGGGCGCCGTAAATGCGATAAGGGAAATGGTTGTCTGTAGTCACCCGGTAGAATTGTGCGGTGGGTTGGTTGTGATACGTACTCCAGTTTTCGCCGCCGTCGAAGGAGACCTGTGCGCCGCCGTCATCTGCAATGATCATTCGGTGGGAATCTTCAGGTGCAATCCAGAGGTCGTGGTGGTCACCGTGAGGTGCATCATACGATTTAAAGGTGCGGCCACCGTCGGTAGATTTGTGGTAGTCCACATTGAGTACATATACGGTTTCGGCATCTCTTGTGTCGGCATAGATACGGGTATAATACCAGGCGCGTTGCCGAAGTGCGCGGTCTTCATTGAGTTTTTGCCAGTTTTGCCCCCCGTCATCGGAGCGATAGACTCCGCCACTTTCCGCCTCTACGATAGCCCAGACGCGGTCTTGCTGAACCGGCGAAGGTGCTACTCCGATGATACCCAAGGTTCCTTTGGGAAACCCTTTGTTTTTGGAAACTTCCGTCCACGTGTCGCCTCCGTCGGTGCTTTTCCAGAGTGCGGAGCCGTCGCCGCCACTTTCCAGGCTGTAAGGGGTGCGGCGAAT
>CAYTNI010000223.1:0-5599 GCA_964439115.1 uncultured Saprospiraceae bacterium | reverse complement strand
GAAAATAGCGGTACATACTCTTGATATTGAGCAGTGTAGTGCCATGGGTGTAGGAATTTAGCGTCAACTCCCTGTCGAGCCGTTCGCGCACATCAAATTTCTCCATCGGCAAGGGTTCACCGGCAAAGTCAAAGGGTCTGTTCAAAGATACGGGCAGTATAGTTTGTGGGAGCTCCCGATCACCGAGAAGCCCCTTGGCAGCTTCAGTAACAAACGGATAATCGCCGGAACTCGCGTTTTCATAACCAAAGAACAGGACTGCAGCAAGCACAAGGGTTATCGCTGCAGAATACCAATAAAGCCAATTCTTCATCAAGGAATGGGATTTTTAATTTTACAAAGCTATGAAGTAATGTGCAATGATGCAAGCTCTTTCCCTCTTTGAAGGTTTTGAGAACGGCCACCTCTAAGGCAGCGCCTTTTCAATATCCTCGAGCACCGCCTTGGTTCCCTTGAGGCTTTTTACACCATCTTTCACCAGGATGAAACTCTTGTTGGATTGTTTGAAACTCAACCCGTGGGAACTCCCTTTGCTCGACACAAATCCAATGATGTTTCGGAAAGTGGCCGTTTCATAGAAGGACGACTGTGGATTTTCCACAAAATATGCCCTCAGTTTATTATTCTTCAGCACAATGCGCTCAAAACCAAGCCTTCGGCACACCCAACGCAACCGCAATCCCTCAAAAAGTTCACGCACCTGGACCGGCAGTCGTCCAAAACGATCGCGCAGATTATCGGCAAACTGGGTAAGGGCTTCCTCTGTTTCGATGCTATCGAGCTCGGTATATAAGGAAAGGCGCTCGGTAATATTGCTGACATACTCGCTCGGGATGAGCATTTCCACATCAGTATCAATGACGACATCGGTGACAAACCTTGGATTTTTCCGAAGATCCTCAGCAAAAATCTCCTTAAACTCCGTCTCCTTGAGTTCATGCATCGCCTCATCGAGGATGCGCTGAAATGTCTCAAAGCCAATATCGGCAATAAACCCGCTTTGTTCGGCTCCGAGCAGATTACCGGCGCCGCGAATATCGAGATCGCGCATCGCAATCTGGAAACCGCTACCAAGGTCAGAAAACTCCTCTATGGTGCGCAACCGCTTACGGGCATCGGAGGTCAGGGTGGACATGGGCGGGCTGAGCAAATAGCAGAAGGCTTTTCTATTGGAGCGACCCACGCGCCCGCGAAGCTGGTGGAGATCGCTCATACCAAACTGATGGGCGTCGGTGATGATGATGGTATTGGCGTTGGGAATATCCAACCCGGTTTCAATGATGTTGGTGCAGACCAACACATCAAACTGCTTGTCTATAAAATCCACCAGCGTTTTCTCCAGCCGGTCGAGCTCAAGCTGGCCATGCGCCATGCGAAACTCTACATCCGGACAGATGCGCTGGAGCATAGCCATCATGTCGGGCAGGGATTTCACGCGGTTATGCACGAAGAAAACCTGACCGCCACGGTTGATTTCGTAGTAGATAGACTCTTTAATCAACGCTTCGTTAAATACGCGTACCTCTGTATGAATAGGCTGGCGATTGGGAGGAGGGGTGCGAATGACAGACAAATCGCGTGCCGCCATGAGTGAAAACTGCAAGGTTCGGGGAATTGGAGTGGCGGTGAGTGTCAGGGTATCCACATTCACCTTGAGATTCCGCAGGCGCTCCTTGGAAGCGACACCGAATTTTTGCTCCTCATCAATGACGAGCAGTCCGAGATCCTTGAAGCCCACTTCCTTGCCGAGCAGGGCGTGTGTGCCGATAATCAAGTCTATTTTCCCTTCCTTTAGCCGCTCCAGAATTTCCTTTTTTTCCTTGGCAGAGCGAAAGCGATTGAGGTAATCCACCTCAGCTCCAAATTCCTTGAGACGGTCTGAAAAGGTTTTATAATGTTGAAGGGCCAGAATGGTGGTGGGTACGAGTACCGCCACCTGTTTTTTATCTAAAATGGCTTTGAATGCCGCTCTTACGGCTACTTCGGTTTTGCCAAAGCCCACATCCCCGCAAATCAGGCGATCCATGGGGTACATTTTGAGCATATCCTCCTTGACATCCTGGGTGGCCTTGAGTTGGTCGGGCGTATCCTCATATATAAAGGAAGCCTCCAGTTCGGTCTGCAGGTAATTGTCGGGACTAAAACCAAAACCCGGAGATGACTTTCTTCTCGCGTAGAGCTGGATGAGCTCCTTGGCGATATCCTTGACCTTCTTTTTGGTTTTGGCCTTGAGGTTTTTCCAGGTCTCAGAGCCAAGTTTGTGCAAAACGGGTACGGTACCGTCCTTGCTGGCGTATTTGGCAATTTTATGGAGCGAGTTGATACTGACGTACAGGATATCGTTATTCTTGTAAATCAGACGCACGGCTTCCTGAAGATGGCCATTGATATTGATTTTCTCTAGGCCGGAGTAGCGTCCGATACCGTGGTCAATATGCGTGACAAAGTCGCCCGGCTGAAGCTCATTCAGCATCCGCACATTGAGCGCCATTTCCTTGGTGTAGCCCTGTTTGAGTTTATATCGGTGGAAACGCTCAAAAATCTGGTGGTCGGTATAACAGGCCACCTTAAGGCCCTCATCTATAAACCCCTCGTGTATGGCACAGATGACGGGATGGAATTTGGCATCTGCCCGGAGATCTTCAAAGATATGGTGGAAACGCTCTACCTGCCGGGGATTATCCGTAAAAATGTAATTGGTAAATCCCTTCCTGGTGTTCTGGTGCAGGTTGTCAATAAGGAGATTGAACTGTTTGTGGAAGGCTGGTTGAGGCTTCCCTGCCGCATCCACGGTAAGATGAAAATGAAAAGGCTGTCGTTCACCACCAATAACCACCAGGGGGAACTTCTGAATGGCGTCCATCACGAGTTCGGGACTGAGGAAGGTCTCATTCCTGAAAAATACGGCAAGGTCACTTTCATCCAGGGTGGACAAGGTGGCCTTGAACTCGGCCGCCTTTTCTGCGCAAAGTTCCAGATGTGCCTTAAGTTGCTCTGCATCCTGAATCCACAGCACCGCATTGGGCGGCAATACTTCAAAGAAAGGTACTTTTTGCGCCTGCTGAAAGTTGGTGTGCAGGTTGGGCACGATGGAAACCCGTGCAATTTCCGCCACCGACAACTGGGTAAGCGGGTTGAAAGTGCGTATGCTTTCCACCTCATCGTCAAAAAGTTCGATGCGGTAAGGACGCTCGTTGTCGAAGGAAAAAATATCCACGATTCCCCCACGGATGGCAAATTGGCCGGGTTCAAAAACGAAGTCTTCGCGATGGAATCCGTGTTCTGCGAGTACCTCGATGACGGTGTCCACATCGAGTCGCTCTCCTTTATGGATATCAATTCGGGCGGCATTAAGGGCGGCAGGAGCTACCACGCGTTCCATAAGCGCCTCGGGGTAGGTAACTACCAGCTCTCCGGAGGCGGAGGCGATGGCGAGACGGTTTACAGTATCGGCGCGTTCCAGCGTCTGGGTGCTGTTGAGCTCCTCAAAAAACCGGGGACGTTTAAAAGAGTCAGGAAAAAAATGTACCGGCTTTTGCTCCAAAAGGCCTGCCAGATCGTTTTGTAGATAGGCTGCCTCCTCTTTGTCACCGGCAATCCATACATGGGTGCGCGGTTGTGCCATCCAGGCACCGGCGGTAATTAAGGACTTTTGTCCGGAGCTAAGGCCTTTCAAAAGCACCCTGGGAAGCTCCTGTTGCTGGAGCGCGTCTGTCAAACGTCGGATGCGTTTGTCATCGCGATATAGTTGAAGAAGTTGATGGAGGTTGCTCACGGGGTGCAAATATAAGCGAAAATTGGCTTTTTACGCTCGCAAAGAGCCTGAGTGCTTCCCATGGAAAATTCATACCTTTGCATCAAATACTTTTCAGATTCATGCTATTCGAACAAATTCAAAGCATTATCGCTGAAATTGAACAAGCAGCACCAGATTCACCGGAAGCCCTCGAGCAGTTTCGCATCCGCTTTCTAGGGTCTAAAAACATCATCAAATCGCTTTCCGGGGAAATCCGGCAAATCCCCAACGAGCAAAAACGGGATTTTGGCCGACTCATCAACGTAGCTATTCAATCTGCCGAGGCCAAGTTCCAGACATTGTCTGCCTCACTTGAAGCCCAAGCGGAAGAAGGAAGGACGGCATCGCTCGACTTGACCGCTCCGGGAGAGCCAATGGTTTGGGGTACGCGGCATCCTATTGCCATCACGATGAACCGCATCATCAGGATTTTCGAACGAATAGGGTTTGTGGTTGCAGAAGACCGCGAAATTGAGGATGACTGGCATAACTTTACCGCGCTCAACACCCCGGAGGATCATCCGGCACGCGATATGCAGGACACCTACTACCTGCGCGGCAGTGATTCCATGCTTTTGCGCACCCATACTTCCTCTGTACAGGCTCGTCTTATGGCCGTACAGCAACCTCCTATCCGAATCATTGCACCGGGCAGGGTGTATCGAAATGAGACCATCTCAGCCCGCTCCCACTGCCAATTTCACCAGGTAGAAGGGCTTTATGTGGATGAAAATGTGTCTTTCGCCGATTTAAAGCAAACGCTGCTCTACTTCGCTAAGGAAATGTTTGGCGCCACCCAGATTCGCCTTCGGCCCTCCTTCTTCCCCTTCACCGAGCCCAGTGCGGAAATGGATGTGTATTTGGGTACGGACACGGAGGATAACTACCGGCTAACCAAAGGCACCGGCTGGCTTGAGATCCTGGGTTGCGGCATGGTGGACCCGAAAGTACTCGAAAACTGCGGTATTGACCCGGAGAAATACACCGGTTTTGCCTTCGGTATGGGCATCGAACGCCAGGCCATGCGCCTTTTTGGCATCAATGACATTCGCCTGCTCTTCGAAAATGACACCCGTTTCCTGGAACAATTCGGCACTGCATTGTAAAGTTTCCGACAACCCGCGGCACAACATCCATTACCACCAACTGTATAGTCTATGAAGCCCTCTATTCCCAAAGGCACCCGCGATTTCGGCCCCGAACAGGTCTTCAAACGCAATTATATTTTCAATGTCATTCGAAGCGTTTTCGTCCGATACGGCTATCAGCCCATTGAGACACCCACCATGGAGTTACTCTCCACCCTGACCGGCAAGTACGGCGAGGAAGGCGACCGCCTGCTCTTTAAAGTGCTCAACAATGGCAACTTTCTCGAAAACGCAGACCAGGTAGCGCTTGAACAAAAGGATTCGAGGCGACTGGTGCCCAGCATTGCAGAAAAAGGCCTTCGCTACGACCTCACGGTACCCTTTGCCCGATTTGTGGTGATGAACCAACATCAACTGGTATTTCCCTTCAAGCGATTTCAAATTCAACCTGTCTGGCGCGGCGACCGACCCCAGCGCGGCCGCTACCAGGAGTTTTATCAATGCGATGCCGATGTGGTTGGCTCGACTTCGCTGATGTACGAAGCCGAACTAATCCAGATCTACGACGAGGTTTTTCATCTCCTCGGCATTGATGTGGTCATCAAATTCAACAACCGGAAAATACTTTTCGGCATGGCCGAGGCGGCCGGGATTCCCAATCAGTTTATGGACATGACCATGGCGCTCGACAAGCTCGATAAAATCGGCATGGAGG
>CAYTNI010000222.1:917-5604 GCA_964439115.1 uncultured Saprospiraceae bacterium | reverse complement strand
TTTGTTTGGTGATTTTTGGAAGTGCGTGTCAACCATCCCCGCGTGAAGAAGGAAGTGCGGGGAATCCCGGGTTTCAGTCGCCCGATGAAATATTTGGCACTTTATTTCACGATGTACAGATGAATGCGGTGTTTACCGACAGCAAAACTTTTGCAGATTGTACCCCTAAATTTCCGGCAGACACCATCATGGCCCGATACGAAGCGGCGAAGGGAAAATCTGACTTTATCCTCAAGGAATTTGTGCTTCAAAATTTTGAACCGCCGATAGCACCGACTTCTGGTTTTCAAAGCGATCTTACCCGTTCTCCCGCCATGCACATCGAGGTACTTTGGGATGTATTGACACGACGCCCGGATACATCGAGTGCCGCCGGTTCACTCATCCCTTTGCCCAACCCATATATTGTGCCCGGCGGCCGCTTCGGAGAGGTCTATTACTGGGACAGTTATTTTACCATGTTGGGCCTGCAGACCTCAGGAAAAAAAGAAATGATTCACCACATGGTGGACAATTTTGCCTGGCTGATAGACACCGTCGGCTTCATCCCCAACGGCAACCGAACGTACTACCTGGGTCGCTCTCAGCCGCCTTTCTTTTCACTGATGGTCAGAATAGTGGAAGAAAATGAAGGTGTCGAAGCGGCGCTTCGCTATTTGCCCCAACTGGAGCGGGAATACGACTTTTGGATGAATGAAGAGCGGGCAGTGAAAATGCCGGAAGGGGAGATTATGAATCGCTATTTTGACAATTACCCGCGGCCGCGGCCTGAAAGCTATCGGGAAGATATAGAAACATCGCAACACAGCCCTCGCGAATCCGCCGCAGTATGGCAGGATTTACGCGCAGCGGCGGAGTCGGGCTGGGATTTTTCCAGTCGCTGGCTGGATGACCCCATGGATCTATCCACGATTCGGACAACTTCCATTATTCCCGTGGATCTCAATGCCCTGCTCTTTCATCTGGAGAACACCATCGCAGATTACGCAAAGCAAAAAGGCGATCAAGAAAAAGCCACCCGTTTCAAAACACTCGCCGAAACTCGCCAAAAAGCCCTGCTGCGCTACTGCTGGTCGGAGGAGCTTGGCTTCTTTGTGGATTACGACCGGGAGCAAAAACGACAGACCGGAAAGTTGTCCCTTGCGGGCATGTTTCCGCTGTACTTCAAAATGGCCAGTCCTGAACAGGCGGCATCCTGTGCGAGTGTACTGGAGCGCGACTTTCTAAAACCCGGCGGACTCACCACTACACCCCTACAGACCGGTCAGCAATGGGATGCACCCAATGGCTGGGCACCTTTGCAATGGATTTCTATTCAGGGGCTTCGCCATTACGGCCACCAGAAGCTGGCTGACGAAATCCGCGGGCGCTGGATAGCACTGAATGAAAAGGTATATCGCAATACCGGCAAAATGCTCGAAAAATACAATGTCATGGACATGACGCTGGAAGCGGGAGGTGGTGAATACCCCGTACAGGATGGATTCGGATGGTCGAATGGTGTGTTGCTTCGGCTGCTCTCCGAAAATTAACCACCGCTATTCCTGGGCTTCAAGCGCTTCCCAATACTCTACAGCCCTCCGGGTATGCGGGATGCAAATGGAGCCGCCGACGAGATTGGCGATAGCGAATACCTCATACACCTGTTCGCGGGTGATGCCCAATTCGTAGCAGGTGCCGAGGTGGTACCTGATGCAATCATCGCAGCGAAGCACCATGGAGGCTACCAAACCCAGGAGCTCCTTGGTTTTGGTGTCCAGCGCACCATCCTGATAGGCGTTGGAATCCAGATTGAAGAAGCGCTTGAGCACCTTGTTATCCTGAGCGAGGATTTTTTCATTCATCTTCGCCCGATAGTCGTTAAATTCAGTTACTATTGACATGACACCAAAATTTTAGCGCTCAAAAGTAGCAGGTTTCCCTGAATAAACCATTTTCCCTAATCCTCGTTGTACCATGAAACCAATGCTGCATGCAAGTCAAGAAAAAATCCTGGGAGCAGTTCATTCCGCGATCGTTAGATGAAATCTGGACCTTTTTTTCCAGGCCTGAAAACCTCAATGATGTGACCCCTGACGACATGTCCTTCCGCATTCTATCAGATATCCGCCATTTACCCATGTATGAGGGCATGATAATTTGCTATAAAATAAGCCCTTTTGCCGGAATTCAGATGGATTGGGTAACAGAAATCACTCATATCTCCGAGCGCCATTTTTTTGTGGATGAGCAACGCTTCGGGCCATACGCCATGTGGCACCACGAACATCACTTTGAAGAAAAGGACGGGGGCGTATTGATGCGCGACATCCTTCATTACAAAGTTCCCTATGGTATCATTGGTACGATTGCAGACCAATTGTTCGTAGATCAGAAGATAGAGCAGATTTTTCATTTTCGCAAAAAAGCCATAGCCGAGCGCTTCGGAGGATAAGACCATGAATATTTTACTGACCGGCGCAACCGGATACATTGCACAACGACTACTTCCCGTGCTCCTTCAGCAAGGCCACACGGTAATTTGCGTGGTGCGCGACCGGCAACGATTCAACCTCAGCAAGTTTGAATCTCCATCGGTTAAGGTTGTCGAGGCCGACTTTCTGGCTCCCGAATCATTAGTTGCCATACCCAAAGAAATTGATGCCGCCTACTACCTGATACACTCCATGTCCACCGTCGGCGAAGATTTTGAACCCCTGGAAGCACAGTCTGCAAAGTACTTTCGGGATTGTATGGCACAAACGAACGTTCGTCAGGTCATCTACCTTAGTGGTATTGTCAATGAATCCAAATTATCCAAACATCTTACGTCCCGCAAAAATGTAGAACATATTCTCAGCGAAGGGCACTACGCACTTACCACCCTTCGGGCAGGTATCATTCTAGGTTCGGGCAGTGCCTCTTTTGAGATTATCCGCGACCTGGTGGAAAAGCTCCCAGTGATGATTACCCCGAAATGGCTGAAAACGCGTTCGCAACCCATCGCGATTCGCAATGTGCTGGAATTTCTCAGCGGCGTACTCCTCAACGAGGCTACTTATCACCAAAGCTTTGACATTGGCGGGCCGGAGGTGCTATCTTATAAAGAAATGCTCCTGCGTTTCGCCAAGGTGCGCGGTCTGAAGCGATATATCGGCATCGTTCCCGTCATGACGCCGCGCCTCTCATCGTACTGGCTTTATTTTGTAACCTCCACCTCCTATCATTTAGCTGTCAATTTAGTGAACAGCATGAAGGTAGAGGTCATTGCAGCCCCCAACCCACTGCGCGAAATGCTTGGAATACAGCTCATCGGATACGAGGAGGCTATCCGACTGGCTTTCGATAAAATCGAGCAAAACCAGGTAGTGTCCAGTTGGATGGATGCCCTGACCAGTCAAACGCTGCACGAAGGAATCGCCCGCAATATCCACGTGCCGGTATTTGGATGTTTCAAGGATAGCCGCAGTCTTCCTACGGGTAACCCGGAAAAAGCGCTGGAGCGCATCTGGAGCATTGGCGGTTCCAATGGCTGGTACGCCGGAAATCTCCTCTGGCAGTTGAGAGGCTTTCTCGATAAACTCGCAGGTGGCGTAGGTCTGCGCCGCGGCCGCAAACATCCCACCGAGATTACCGCCGGTGAATCTCTGGACTTCTGGAGAGTACTCCTTGCGGATAAGTCCCAGCGACGTCTCCTGCTCTATGCCGAAATGAAGCTTCCCGGGGAGGCCTGGCTCGAATTCAAAATTTCCGACGACAACGTCGTTACTCAAACAGCCACCTTTCGCCCCTGGGGCTTGTGGGGACGCCTTTACTGGTATGCCGTTTTGCCACTTCATGGCTATATTTTCCCCGGCATGTTAAAATATATTGCACGAGGGCGCGATTAGGCTTATCTTTAAGACATGATACAGCGTCACAACCTCCTGGAATCGGCTATTCTCGGACTGGACCGGCATCCTCTACCCGCCGATATCCCTAAAATTCCGGGTGATGATGATGCCTTGACGCTACTTCGCGCGTTATCCCATCAATATTTTCTGGAAAAAGGGGCCTCGTCGCTACCCGTCCTGCCAATTTCCCTACCAAGTCCGGATAGCGGCTCTTCAAAAACGCCTTCCCATGAGGCCTCTCAAGTCCTTTACCGCATTCTCCGCGGGCCCTACGAGTACCTACTCGATGAGTATCTCGACCTGCTGACAGTCGCGGAGCACCACATACCCCCTTTTGCGCTTCCTGATTTACTCGACAAAGCACTGACCGACCCTGACTTTGCACAAAAGATTCGTTCACTTGCCGGTAGCAGGGGGCAATGGCTCTCAGAGCAGGTTCCACGTTGGGCGGTTCTTTTTGCGGAAATTGACCTTGGCCAATGGCCGACAGCTTCATTTCAGGAGCGCATCCAAATCCTACATCAAATCCGCAATAACAATCCCTCGGAAGCCATTCCCCTGTTACAGTCCACCTGGCCAACGGAGGGATGGCAGGAGCGTCAGGCATTCCTTCAAACGCTGACAAGCGGGCTATCTTACGAAGATGAGCCATTCTTAGAAGATTGTCTAAAAGACAAGCGCAAGGAGGTACGAAAAGAAGCCGCACACCTATTGGCGAGAATTCCAAAATCGGCGCTATCCGAGCAACTTCAGTACTTTGCCCTGAGCTGGTTTCAGGGCGACGGCTCCCTAAGGCCGCCCAATGCGCTTTCGGT
>CAYTNI010000222.1:0-907 GCA_964439115.1 uncultured Saprospiraceae bacterium | reverse complement strand
AAGCGCTGAAAATTGGACTGGAGCACGCCGGCCAAAGCAAAGCCGCATGGATTCGATATCTTGTGGGCCATATTGATCCGGATTGCTGGGCAACTGAATTTTCGGTTTCCCCGTATGAATGGATGAGAAATCTGCGGTGTACCGACTGGTATGAGCCTGCGATGGAAGGTTTAGCACAGGCCATTGTGCTGTTTTCCCGTCACTTATGGGCGGATGAGTTACTCCACGCTATGGCCGGTTCATCAGAGGTCCCATTCAAATTAGGTTCTGCTCCATGGATGATAATGGTTTCCCCTGAAGCCATCCATCTGGCCACAAAAGAAACGCTGGAATCCTCGTGGAAGCTGTTACCGGAGAAAAGTCCGGTGTATAAAATACTGCTCTGCCCCGGACAAGAGCTGGAGGAGCAAACCGTACTGGAAATATGGTCAGGTTTCAAATGGCGCGTATTCAATAGCAGCCCTAATGACTGGAGTCTTTTTCACTACCGGGTACTGTTGCGCAACCTTGTGCTGCGCACCCCGAGACAATTGTCGGAAACGTTGCAAAGAGATTTTGACAGCACCCCAGGGGAGTGGAAGTCCTGGGAAGGGGATATTCGGCAATTTTTAGAGACCCTTGCTTTCCGGCAGGCGATGCACCTGGCACTTCAGCCGTAGAGCTCGTAGCGAATGCGGGATTTATCACACCCTAATTGTTGTGTGAGATTTGCTACAGCGTCATCAATCATATTGGTCCAACCGCAGAGAAAAAAGTCGGCAGACTGCATTTTTTCGGAATATGCTTCCAAATAAATCTGGTGTACATAACCTTTACAAACGGGAAAGCTGAAGTGATTAGGATTGATTTCCTGTTCTCGGGAAAGCGCCACTGAATATTTAAAATTGGGCATTTCCTGCATCAACTT
>CAYTNI010000221.1:0-5628 GCA_964439115.1 uncultured Saprospiraceae bacterium | reverse complement strand
CCAATTTCCGATGCCGAAATCAAGGAACTCCTCGGCAATTTCCCCTCCTCGGAAGAAGAAATTGCCCAGGCACAACTCAAAATCAAGGAGGCCATGTTCAATCTGGGTAACCTTTACCGCGACCGCCTCCAAAGACTCGACAAATCCGCCGAAATACTGGAACGGCTCAACGAGCGGTTCCCCGCAAGCACCTTTGAACTCGAGTCCTGGTATCTCCTCCACTTGGTATTCACCGACCTCAATAACCCCACCAAAGCCAAGTTTTACGCCGATAAAATTATCGAGAAATATCCCACCTCCGTGTTCGGAAAGGTACTGCAAGACCCCTCCTACGTCAAAGAGCTCACCGACGAACGCCGCCGCATGAACGCCTACTACGACCAGGCCTATGCCAACTTTCAAAAAGGAGCTTATCAACTCGCCTACGAACAATGCCTTGGCGCAAAAGAAAAATTCGGCGCCAACAACCCCCTGCAAGCTAAGTTTGACCTCCTCGCCGCCATGTGTATGGGCAACCTCCAAGGCAAAAATTTCTACATCGCCGGCCTGAATGAAGTCATGGCCAAATACCCCAACACCCCTGAGCAGACCCGCGCCCGCGAAATGCTGCGCCTCCTCACAGGAGCTTCTGCCGCCTTGCCCGGCGGAGCACCGGGCAACAATGCCGATGGACCCATGTATCTGCTCGAAGAGCAAGATCTACACTATATTATTATTGTGTTGGATAAAGCTGCCAAAATTGACCAGGTCAGAATCCAGGTGTCGGACTACAACCAGAAATACCACGAGTTAGATAAACTTCGCATCGCCAACGTCTTCCTTGGCCAAGCCAATGACCAGCCAATCCTGGTACTTCGCCGATTCAAAGACAAAACCGAATCCATGCGGTATCTCGCCGGCACGCAGAAAAATGCAGCAGATTTTATTACCAGTAGCGAAAACAACTTCACCATTCTCGCCATTTCGCAGAACAACTACCGCAACCTCCTCAAAGACAAACGCACCGAAATCTATCAGGAGTTCTTTAATGCCAATTATACAGATTAATCAAGGCTTGATAGTAGCTATCCATAACTTGTCTATTTTCCCTTACATGGAGTCTGTCAGGCATTTTCCCCGGCAACACCCGAAAAGTGGTAGTACGCAGCACAAGCGCCTTCACTCGATACCATCGGCGCACCGAGAGGCATCTGCGGCGTACACTTCTTACCGAATTGCGGGCATTCGTGTGGTTTTTTAATCCCCTTGAGCACCTGCCCGGCAATACATTCCGAACTTTCCGCTGCTTTCTCCAGGTTCACCCGGAATTTCCTGTTGGCGTCAAACGCAGCAAATTCTTCCTTCAACTCATATCCACTCCTTGGAATGTTCCCAATACCTCGCCATTCCCGGTCGGCAATCTCAAAAACCTGCTCAATCACCTTGCGCGCTTCAGGATTTCCTTCAGGTTTTACCACCCTACTGTACTGATTTTCCAGGCGATATACTCCCTGTTCCAATTGCCTGACAGTCATGAGAATGCCTTGTAGTAAATCCGCCGGCTCAAAGCCGGTAACCACAATAGGTATCCGATATCGTTCTACAATGGGCTGATACTCGCCAATGCCCATAATAGTACATACATGTCCCGCCGCTAAAAAGCCCTGGATGGATGCTTCATCGTCGTTCATGACCGCTTCAATAGCCGGCGGCACCAACACGTGGGAGGCAAGAATAGAGTAATTGGCAACCCCTGACAGCTTTGCATGCAAAACAGATAGCGCATTCGCCGGAGCCGTCGTCTCAAACCCTACCGCAAAAAAGACCACTTCGCGCTCCGGATGCTCTGCAGCAATCTTAACGGCTTCCAAAGGCGAGTACAGTATGCGCACATCTGCCCCGGCTGCCCTTGATTCCAGCAAATTCCGCTTAGAACCTGGAACCCGTAGCATGTCACCATAAGAACAAAGGATTACCCCCTTTTCTTCCGCCAGATACACTGCCTTGTCTATCAGATGAAGAGGCGTCACGCACACCGGACATCCAGGGCCGTGTACCATCTGTAACGTATCCGGCAAAAGTTGCAACAGCCCATTTTTGACTAAACTGTGCGTCTGACCCCCACAAACTTCCATTATCTTCCAGGAGCCCTTTACCGTTCGCCTGATTTCTTCCACATACTCAGCAACCAACTCCGGGCTGCGATACTCTGTCAAATATTTCATGACACCCCTTTTTTAGGTAAAAATACAGAAAAAATAACACAACCACGGAGGTCCGCCATCCTTTCATACCCTGTATCCTATAAAATTACACACTTTTTACAAAAAAATTGTTTTATGTATTGACAAAACAAAAAAATTGTTTTATGTTTGTGGGGTAATTTGAAATGAAAATCTTTCAGCATGGAAATCCAGGTGCTTATCAGTAAAAAAGGAACCAAGGTCGTAGTAGCGACTCAACTGCATCAGGTATTGCAACTTTCACATCAGCACTACCCAATTAATGTACGAAAATGGATAAAGGACGCTTATGGGTTCCGGGACGGTATCCGAAGGCCTATTGCCATGAAGGACTATGCTGTCCGAAAAGGGAATGACATTGCCATCGTAGAGGATTACTACCTGACTTTGGAGTTGGCTCGGCTCATCACCTTGCACTCCAAGAGTAAAGTAAAAATGCAGATTGCCAGACAGCTGGCCGCACAGGAAGATGTGCGGGAGCAGGATGCCGTGCTGAGTAAAGAGCAAGTACTGGCCATTCTGGATTTGACGAAAGCCATGGGGTTGGTGTCCTGTCAGGAAGCTTGTGAGCGCCGGCACCTGGAAACTTACGAATCCCGCAATGGAGGCCGCGCCACTGATTGGTGGCAATATCGCGCCGAGATTTTGGGCTACTCGGTAGAAATGCTGCGCGAAAGACTTCGCATAAGCGGAGAAAAAATTGCCGGCAAAAACAGGAAGGAATTGCTCATGCGCGTGGATAAATACGAAATCATCCGAACCGCAGTGATTGACCTGTTCATGGCTATGGGAAAAAGTGAACACTACGCACGTGTCCTGGGTGATTTAGCCAAAACTTTTGCCCGGGAAATGCAAGTGGAAATATACGATGATCGCGAAGAGCGCCCATCTCTTGGTCTCACGCCTACTGTTAGCCCTAAAGTAGTGAATGCCGTAAAAACCGGCCGCAAAGATGCCGTCCTCGCCAATTGGTAAAGCCTTACTCCTCGAATAGCCGCTACATAATTGTACCTTCCGAAATTAAAACACCCCGCCACCAAAATCGGTAGCGGGGTGTTTTTTCGGACAGATGCTTTTTCGGACGGAGGAACACCACTCTTTAAAATCGACCGCGGAGTGATGCTACACGGTTACTTTGCAAAGTTAAAAAAGGCATATAGCCATTACTTTCTTTACTTGCCCGTGAAATGGAACCTTATACATTTACCGGACGAGGTGTCGTAAGTGCTTCCTGGTTTGTTGTTTGATGGTTTTATAAATTTGCGCGAAGCAATTTTGTACAATCGCTCAGTTATTGCATAGCAACGCATATCAACCCTAAAAGATGGCAAACTGAAATATCGAGCTTGACCATTGCTGCTGATATGAAACCTGCTTCGACTACTAACCACTTTTAAGGTATGTCGGCGGAAGCAATAAGCATCGAGGAATCAGGTTTTCAGACGCTGGAAATAGTCGTGCAACCAACATTTGCCAACCATGAAAGCGGCCGGTGTATCAAACGGTTTTTTGGACGGCTATCCTGCTGCTGTACGACAGGATGTTGTGAATGCTGGTACGCGATGGGCTGAAAAGCGCTTTGGGAAGTTGCTTATACCCTTGATGGAGCTCATCGAAAACCTCGCGTAAAAAGTAATCCTCCTCTAATGCTTCTTTTAGCATTACCTCCTCAGCGTGCGTGGTTTCGTGGTAAATATACCGGAGCAAATCGTTGCTTGTACAGGTTTGTAGCATAGGAGCAATTTTTGGTGGCCAAAATTTGTTTTCTCAACCTTTGCCTATAAAACCTTTTCTGTTAGCCGATTATTGTTCCGGTAATGTTAAAGTTTGGCCTACTTAACGCGATACCAGGTCTGAGTGCGATACAAACCCGTCCAGTGCTTTCCTCTGACTTGCAACTGGTCATTTTTGCCCTTCTCAAACCAAATACTGCATCCGTATTCATTACCGTTTTCAGGGTCGAGAATTACCCCACCTTTCCAGTATCCATCCTGTGCCCTCAAGCCCTCGACGACGTTCATGCCTATCAGCAATTGGTCTTTCTTGCTACCAGAACACTTCTCGCACCTCGTGTCCGGCCCCTTGCGCAAGAGTTTTACAATCTTGCCATGAATCTTGCCCCCTTTTTCATATATTTCTATATGCGATTTGGCTTCTCCGGTGTTGTCATCAATGGTTTTCCAAATGCCTACGGGAGACTGCGCGAATGCCGAAAAAGAACTTGTACAGAAAAGCCCTGTTAACAGAGCGACCCACATCAGGATTTTCATAGTTGTATGTGCTTATTGAGTGAAAAAATCATTTGAATCCAATGCTGACGGATGCCAGAATAACTCTTCGAAACCAACAACCCGGTCGTTTTCCACTTTAATGCCCTCCTTCTCAAGGAGTTCCTGCATTTGATGGGGCGTGGCAAAATGATGCCGCCCCGATAATTCACCTTTTCGGTTCACAACCCGATGCGCAGGCACCCCATCCCCCTCCACGCAGTGCCTCAGCGCCCAACCCGTCATGCGGGCTGATCCCAGGGCTAGATAATCCGAAATAGCCCCATACGTGGAGACCCTGCCTACGGGTATCTGGCGCGTCACCTCAAACACTAAATCAAAATAATGCCCCACCGACGCCATAAAGCGCTATTTTTGCACAAAAATACAGGCTTTTAACCGCCTTGCACAAGGCCTTATCCTGTTTTACATGGTCAAAATAAAAGTTTCCTCCGTATCCAACCTCACCGATGCCCGATATTTCGCCGCAAAGGAGGTCACCTGGCTTGGCTTTTGTCTCGAACACGGAGCGCCCAAATATATTGCACCGACAAGTATGCTCGCCATGCGTGAGTGGGTGGGCGGTGTACTTTCCATAGGTGAGTTTGGCATGGCATCCGGCGATGACCTGATGGATCCCGCGCTGAATTATCGCCTGGATGCAATACAGGTAGGCATGTTCACTCCGCTCGAAACCCTTGAATCGCTGCAAGGACAAATAACCATATTCCGGGAAGTTGTGGTACAGCCCGACTCGACTGCAACTTCTTTACGCGCTGAAATTCAACGGGCAGCACATCTTGTTGACAATACCATCCTGTCCTTTCTGCCTGGTCGAATTTCATGGAGTCAACTCCAGACTGGCAACCCTGTCACCGTCGAGGATTTACAGGCACTGTGCCATGAATTTCAGATTTTTTTGGATCTCCCCTGGGACACCGCCACCCTGGATGCCGTTCTCCGTTGGGTTAAACCAAACGGCATTGTGCTGCACGGCGGCGATGAAGAAAAGACTGGCGTAAAATCCTTTGATGAGCTCGATGAGCTTTTCGAACTTCTGGAATGACGCCTCCGACATTTTACCGAATCTTATTTTCTCCTGTCAAAAACGCCTTTTTCTCTTCGTTGGCGAAGCCGAA
>CAYTNI010000220.1:0-5651 GCA_964439115.1 uncultured Saprospiraceae bacterium | reverse complement strand
GTAGCCACCAAAGGGGATTTTGAAAAAGCCTTTGTTAAACCACTCTCTGAGAGTTGGCACAAAAGAATGATATAGCAATGTTTGGAAAAGTAAAACAATGGCTGGGAATCGAGGGGGTCAAGTTAGAACTCGAGATACCCGAGTTGGTTCGCGAAAGTGAGGGTTGTATTGACGGAAAAATTCGATTCCAGTCCATGCGCAGCCAGACGGTTACCTCAGTGCGACTAAAACTCATTGAACGATATTCCAGGGGCCGCGGTGCAGACAAACTAATTGACGAATACACCCTGGCTGAGATGGAGCTGAAGGAAGAAATCCACGTACCTGAAGGACAGTTGGTAGAGATGGATTTCTCCATGCCATTCATGCTTGTCAAATCTGACGTGGAGTCATTTGGCAGCCGCAATCTGCTGTTCAAAGGAATTGCAAGCCTTGCTCACCTTGCACGCAATGTGCAATCCTCCTACCGCTTAGAAGCGGAAGCCACCGTGCGCGGAACGGCATTGTCACCCCATGTAATCAGAGCAATTTTAATCAAAAAATAATTACTGATTCCAGCTTTTGATGACTTCTTCAGGCGACTTCCCGAGATTGTCGAGCAAAGCCCTGGCATCATCTGCAAAATCATCTCCGGGGTATTTTTCCAGAAAGGCCAGATATAATTCTCTGGCAGCCTCAAACCGCTGCAAGTCATTGTCTAAGATGAAGGCCCTCATAAACATTGCCTGTCCCGCCTTATCGCTTTGTGGGTATGCCTGTTCAAACCACTCGTACAGAAAAAGGGCGCGCGGAAACTGTTGGGTGTAATAGGCATTCTCTGCCGCCTTGTGCAAATAATATTCACTTTGCGGGTCGTTGGGCAACAACAACGCCTGGATGGTACAAATATTAAGGTATTGGCTAATGGCTATTGAATCCAGGGTCATTTTTCTGGGATCAAAAATAGAAGCCTGGAGTGACTCAATTTGTTTCTTTAATTCCGGAGCCCCTTTAGGTATCCTTGATTTGGCGGTTTTTGCCGCCTCGGTATCAGGAAAACCGGTTTCCAGCGCCTGATACAGTGCAATGGCAGAAATGGAATCCTTCATTTTTTCCTCAAATACAGAAGCTATCAACATGGCCAATTCGGGGCTGTTTTCCGGACTACCGGATTTACGGATTTCCGCCACCAGGGTATCAAAGGCCTGAGAGGCTTTTACTTCGACTATATAGGATTTCAATCCGGCCCACTGGTCGGGCATTTCCTTTTTGCCGGCACAGGCAGAAAGGAATAGAAACACCAAAAAGAGCAAAGTAAAATTTTTCATGGTCGCTTGGATTAAGGTGCAAATGTAGGTGATTTTCTCCAACGACAACAATAGCCGGGTCGTACTGTTTCTAGTGCATAATCATGTCATACATGGAGAAAATCACTGTTTTCTGGCATCGTCGGGATTTACGGCTACATGATAACGCGGGCTTGTTTCATGCTTTGGGAGGTCCGTTTCCGGTATTACCCCTGTTCATTTTCGATACGAAAATCCTCGACCAGCTCGAAGATCGGAATGATGCCCGGGTTGAGTTTATTCACAAACATATCCTCGAACTTGCAGGGCAATTAAAGAGCCTGGGCTCAGCGATTAGGGTTGAACACGGCAATCCTCTTGAAGTTTGGAAAAAGCTACTTGCCGACCTTCCTATTGGGGCGGTGTACACCAACCACGACTATGAGCCTTATGCCAATCAGCGGGATGAATCCATTCGGGCTTTGTTGTCTGATCACGGGGTCGAGTGGCGTAGCTTTAAAGACCATGTCATATTTGAGAAATCAGAAATTACAAAAGACGATGGCAAGCCTTACACGGTATTTTCTCCTTATGCCCGAAAGTGGAGAGCGGCGCTGATGAACAGTCTGCCCGCGGGAGAAAATGATATTACCGCCTCACCTTTGTGGCGAAGCTTTCCGGTAGAGGAAAGGTTCTCACTCTTTTGGAAAACCACTCAGGGAAATATTCCCACTCTCGAGAGCATGGGTTTTCGCCCTTCAGGTACTGACTTTCCGCCGGTGGAGGTACCGCGAAGCATCATTAGGAATTATGATAAAACGAGGAATATCCCCGGCATACAAGGCACTTCCCGCCTTGGGGTTTACTTCAGGTTTGGGGTTATCAGTATTCGGGAGAAGGCGCGGCTTGCGGCCCAGCTTAACGAAACCTATCTCAATGAGTTGATCTGGAGGGACTTTTACGCGATGATTCTAGCCTCTTTTCCCCATGTAGCCGGTCATGCATTCCGGCCGGAATACGACCGGATCGCCTGGCGGGATGACGAATCAGATTTTCAGCGCTGGTGTGAAGGAAAAACAGGATACCCTCTGGTGGACGCCGGTATGCGTGAACTCGCTGCCACCGGATACATGCACAACCGGGTTCGGATGGTGGTGGCAAGTTTTTTTACGAAACATCTTTTGCTGAACTGGCGTCTGGGCGAGGCTTGGTTTGCCAGGAAATTGCTTGATTTTGATTTGTCCTCCAACAATGGCGGCTGGCAGTGGGCAGCGGGCTGTGGCACGGATGCGGCGCCTTACTTCAGGGTGTTTAATCCTGTTTCACAACAGGAAAAATTTGATAAAGATTTTGTATATGTAAAAAGATGGGTTCCTGAATACGGAACTTCGGCTTATCCCAAACCCATGGTAGATCACAAAATGGCTCGGGAGCGATGTCTGAACGTATATAAGGAAGCACTTTCCGCGAAAAGATAAAACGAAGTGATTTTTTTTCAGTTTTTGAAAAAGTATTATTTTTCGCTCCTGAATCGAGACAAAAGATTCATTTGCGATGGGCAGGATGATTATTGGGCTTGGATTTTCACTACTTGTATGTCTTGGCAGTACCTGTGAAAGACCTTTGGATCTGGAAATAAAATTGCCTGAACCGGAAATAGCGGTTAGTTCCGTATTTACACCCGGCAAACCCTTCGAAATTACGGCATCTTCCACTCGTTCAGCGCTTACACCCGGTCAAACTGAATTTCTAAACGATGCCCAGGTCACTATTTGGCAGGGGGCACAAGCTCTGGAGACGCTTCACCTTACTGCCGGACTGCCCGGTGAGGCACCATTTTTCCAATCGAAAGATAATTTTCCTCTTCCCAATACCCTCTATCGGCTGGAAATCAGTGCACCGGGCTTTAACACCATTTCGGCAGAAAGCGCAGTTCCTCGATATGTAAGTATTTATCAGCTGGAGGCAGATTTCAATGGTGTGATTCCCGGCGACCGCCCTACCGATATTGACTACAACTACTTAGTATCCATCACTTTCGATGATCCGGCGATTTTAAAGAATTACTATCATTTGATGTTTCACCAGGAGATTCTGGATTTTCAGCCTTCTGAAAATGGGGACACCATCATTACAGGGCGTCGAATTCAGCCCCTGAGTTTTGCCAGCACCATCAATAACAACTCCATCACGGCCTATCTTGATCGTGGGGTCCTTATTGATGACGAAGCATTTCAGGGGCGGAGAGTTCGTTTTTCCTTTTCGGTACCGGTGCGGATATTGAAAAATCGAGAACTACCGGGGTACTTATACGCCGAATTGCGTCATGTTTCTGAATCCTACTACAAGTTTTTTAGTACGGTCAGTCGGAATCAAAACAATGTGGGGCCGCCCTACACAGAGCCGGTAATCGTCTATTCCAACATACAGGGAGGGCGCGGTGTTTTTGCAGGATTTAATACCGCTATGGATTCTCTGATGGTAACGTGGTAGCTATTTTGAATTAACAAGGAATAAACATCAGCACATGCGACTAATTTCTACTTTATTTTTGACTTGCTGGGCTTTATGGGCTTTCGGCCAGGCACCGCCAAACGACGAATGCGCCGGCGCCATAAACCTTCCTCTTGGCACCCCCCCACCCTGTCCTTCCACGGCCTCAGTAACGAATGTGTTTAACCATACCAACATTAATGCCACCCCTACCACCCCTTACCCCACTTTCAGTGATTGTGCGGTCGGGGGCCAGACAAGCTCACCCGCAGATGAGGTTTGGTTTACATTTACCCCTAACAGCAACGTGCTGACGATTACCCTGAGTGGACAACTTTCTGTGCCGAATATTGTAATTTTCTCCGGCACAAATTGTAATTTCTTGGTAGCCGTAGAGTGTGCCAGAGGTTCCTCCTCTCCGCTAACACTGCAACTATCGGTGGTGCCCAATCAGCCATACTACATGATGATTTCGGGAGGAAGTATCGGCGACCAGGGCAACTTCACCCTGACAATGGTCAGTTCCAGAGACTGCGATCCTTGTTTGCAAGCGGCTAACTTAGTGGCCTCTCCTCCCCCATTGAACGGAACCTACAACTCGGGACAGACGGTCAATTTTTGCTATACCATCACGCAGTGGGACGTCACCGGCACGGTAGAATGGTTGCACGCCGTCGAATTGGAATTTGGATCTGGCTGGGATTTATCCACTTTACAAACAACCCCGCCTCCTTCCTGTGGTGGGGATGGCTCCTGGGGCTGGTATGAGGTATGGCAGAGTTGTGGCACAGGCCAGATCTTTGGTCCCGGTTTTGCTTATGATTCCAGCAACGGTGTCGGTTGCGGAGGCTCCCCAAATGATGGCGATCCAGGAAATAATTGGGGTGACGGCACAGGTCCTTGCTCGACAATAGGCGATGGCACACCAGCCTCGGTATCTTTTTGTTGGTCTATCGAGGTAGGTAATTGTCCGCCCAATACCACCGGCAATAGCCTAAGCATAATTATCAACGTACTTTCCGATGGTGATTCCGGCTCCTGGACACAGGTGGGATGCAATTCAGGAAACGAATACAACTTCCTTGCTTCTACTGTATGCTGTGATGACGGTGATCCCATCGTAGAAGCAACTCCCACCCGCTGTCCCGAGGTTTCTGACGGCACCATCACTGCGGAGGGCAGCACCTTTGGCGCCGTTTATAATTACTTTATTTTCAACAGTGCCGGGCAACTTATTTTTGAAGACTTGGGCGTGGCAGGCCCTATTACCGCAAGTAACCTTCCGGCCGGTTCTTACTCGGTGTTGGCCGTGAACGTAGAGTCGGGTTGCCAGCGCTCCCAGGTGATTGAAGTAGTTGCCGGACAGGCTCCGGAAGCCACTGCCGATAATGGCGGACCCTACTGTCCGGGTGACTTGGCAAGTCTTTTTGCCAATTTCAACTCCAACTTTCCGCCCGGTATGGTCTCCTATCAATGGACAGGGCCGGGTGGATTTACCTCCAATCAGCAAAATCCAACCAATGCCACGCAAGGTGGTAATTACAATTTGGTGGTTACGATAGACGGCTGTCCCACCCCTCCTGCAACCACCAATGTGGTGTTTCAACCTGCGACCGTCAGTTTAAATGCAATGCCGAATACGGTTTGTCCCGGGGAAATGTCCGTCATTACCGCCACCGGTGCGGACACTTACGTGTGGAGTACCGGGGAATCCGGCAATTCTATCACGGTGAATCCTTTTACCACCACAACCTATTATGTTACGGCTACCAATTCCGTTGGTTGTACCATAGAGGAAGAAATCGTTATTGAAACCCTTCCCGTTCCAGATATCACACTTTCGGCGCCTGAAGTGGGCTGCGAAGGAGATCAGGCTATTATCACTGCTATTGG
>CAYTNI010000219.1:0-5665 GCA_964439115.1 uncultured Saprospiraceae bacterium | reverse complement strand
CGGTATTTCAGCATACAATATTTATCGGGCAGCGCAGGAAGGAGGGCCTTATACATTTTTGCGTCAGACATCAGCAAATAGACCCTGGGTGTTGGATTTCACCGGTCGGATAGATACCAACTATTTCTATCGGGTAACCAGCCTGAACACTCTGGGGCAGGAAAGTTCTCCCGGTCAGGCAGTATCAGGAACCACCCAGGCCATGAGCGATGAGGAGCTTCTCACCATGGTACAGCGATACACTTTCCGTTATTTTTGGGATTTTGGCCACCCGGTATCTGGGATGGCACGTGAGCGCAATACTTCAGGTGATATCGTCACCACGGGTGGAACTGGTTTTGGCATCATGGCCATTCCAGTGGGTATTGAGCGAGGTTTTATCACCAGACAGGAGGGGCTACTCCGACTGATTCAGATAACTTCATTCCTGGAGCTTCGGGCACAGCGGTATCGCGGTGCGTTCGCACACTGGATGAATGGCAGTACAGGGGCGACTATTCCATTCAGCCAGTTTGACAATGGAGGTGACTTAGTGGAAACTTCCTTCCTGATGCAGGGACTGCTCTGTGCCAGGGCATATTTCGATCAGAATACACCGCTTGAACAATCCCTGAGATCAACCATTACGCGCCTTTGGGAAGATATAGAATGGGACTGGTATCGGCGCAACAACAGCAACGTCCTTTACTGGCATTGGTCGCCCAACTTTCAATGGACGATGAATTTCCAGCTGCGCGGTTTCAATGAGGTGATGATTACGTACATCCTTGGGATAGCATCACCAACGCATGGCATTCCGGCGAGCCTATATCACACCGGTTGGGCGGCGGGTGGTTATCTAAACAGCGGAACTTTTTATGGATACCCCATTTTTGTAGGACCATTCCGCGGCGGCCCCCTTTTCTTTGCACATTATTCCTACCTGGGTTTTGACCCCCGGCAAAAACGGGACGCCTATTGCAACTATTTCACGAGAAACCGCAATCATACGCTAATCAACCGGGCCTACTGCATCGCCAATCCCAAAAATCATGTGGGTTACGGTCCGGATTCCTGGGGCCTGACTGCAAGCGATAATCCATGGGGTTATCTGGCGCATGAACCTGTATTCAATCAAGATAATGGGACAATAGCCCCTACTGCCGCATTGTCTTCCATGCCTTACACCCCTGTGGAATCAATGGCTGCGTTGAAACACTTTTACCGGGTACGCGGGGATCAACTTTGGGGATACTATGGCTTTTATGATGCCTTCAATGACGGCCAAAACTGGGTGGCATCCTCCTACCTGGCGATAGACCAGGGGCCGATCATAGCGATGATTGAAAACCACCGCACCGGTTTACTATGGGATTTATTTATGTCAAACCCTGAAATACAGCCGGCGCTGGATGCCATTGGGTTTGTACCGGAGGTGAATGCAAGTGCTTCGGCTATGGAGCCTGATTGGCACATCAGTGCCTACCCGAATCCTACCTCAGGAAGTTTATACGTAGAATTAGAGGCTGAGCGCGAGATGAGCACAGAACTTAGTATATTCAACAGCACCGGTCAACCGGTACGGCAATATGGCATCTGGCAAATTCATCCAGGCCGCCAATTGCGTGAGTGTCATGTGGATGATTTACCGACTGGGATTTATCAAATCGCCTTGCGGGCAAATGACAAGGTGATTTCAAAGCGGATTGTAATATTTCACAATAATTAAAACCAAAAAACCATGAGAAAAGTCTTACTTCTTATCTCGATGGTCTTCAGTTGTTGGGCGGCATACAGTCAGGCCCCCTACATTTTGTATGAAGACTTTGAAGACGGGGGTATTCAGGCAACCTGGAATGCCATTAACGGAGTTGTTTTTGCCGAAGTGGACAACCCTGCTCCCGGAGCAGGAAACAATAGCGGCAAGGTGGGAAGTGTAACCAACAACCCTGATTCCGACTTCAATTTTATGTTGGTGAATACCGGCAGCAGGGTAAACCTGACCGAGTATAATCAATTTAAAATCAGGGTATGGTCACCTGAGGCCGGCATTCAATTCCTCTTCAAAATAGAAGGTGGAGGACAGGCCATAGAGCGGTTCGTACCTATCACACAGGCTAATGAATGGGTAGAATATACCATTGACCTATCAGGTGGAGCCGGACTTACCAATATCAACACCTTCCTGATATCTTTTAACCCATTCAATGGTTTTGGCGACAATCGTACTTATTATTTCGACTTCCTTCGTGCTGAAAAACCGACACAGCGCACCCTGGAAAACTTTGAAAGTGGCAACGCTGCCCTCCCTTGGGTTGGTCTAAACGGTGCGTACAACGGCGTGATAGACAATCCGGATATGAGCGCAGGTAATATGAGTACAAAAGTTGCCTCTTTTACCAACAATCCGGCGTTCGACTTCTGTTTTGCCCTGGCCAACACCGGTGCGCCGGTGGATATCTCTGAATACAATCAATTCAAGATGAAGGTATGGTCGCCCGTCGCGCCCTCCAAAGTTTTGCTTAAAATTGAGGGTGGTGGCCAGGCGGTAGAAAAATTCCAGGATATTACGGTGGCCAATCAATGGGTGGAATACACCTTTGACCTGGCAGGAGGTGCTGGAAATACAGCTATGACTACTTTTTTAGTGTCTTTTAACTCCTTTGTCCTTGGCGACACCAGCACATATTACTTCGATGATATTGTAGCCCTTCGCCCGGGAACGACTTACGAGAGTTTCGAGGGTGCTTCAGAGGTAAGCTGGATTGGAATTAATGGCACTTACAATGGAGCCATTGCCAATCCGGGCCCGGATCCGGTAAATAGTTCTTCTATGGTGGGTTCCAATACCAACAATCCGGATTCAGATTTTAATTTCGTATTGGGATCATTGCCGACACCCTTTGATTTATCGGTCAACAACCAGTTCAGGGTAAGTATCTGGTCTCCCACTGCGAGCAGGGTGCTATTCAAACTGGAGGGCGGCGGCCAGGCCATTGAGGCTATCAAAACCATTTCACGCGCCAATGAGTGGGTGGAATACACCTTCGATTTCGCAGCAGGTGCCGGTCTGACCAGTATGGATAAAATATTGATTTCGGTAAATCCTTTCCAGCCGGGCAACAGCGACACCTGGTATTTTGACAATATCTACGTGGTTCCGGCAGGTGCCTGTGCCAATGCCGCCCGCGACCCTCGTGTTGTAGATGACTACGACTGCAATCGCAATGCATCCTACAGCATTGGAAATAAAAATCTGGCCATTGTAAAGAATCCGAATCCCACACCTATAAACAACAGCAACAAAGTGGCTCGTTTTGTGGATCCACCCGGACCGTGGTATCCATTGGTCATCAATAACTTTGATGTACTTGACATGAGCACCAATAATTATGTGAGTTTGAAACTTTGGGCACCACGTCCCGGCGACATTCTTTTCAAGCTTGAGGGAGGTGCCTCACCACCCGTGGAAGTTCGCGTTCCGGTTTCAGCCCTGAATACCTGGGTTGAATATGGTGTGGACTTTTCCTCCCAGGCAGGAGCAAGTCACAAACGCATTGTATTGTTTTTTAACGCAGGAGACGATACAGATGAAGGCGGAGTTTATTTCATTGACGATATTAAGCGCGTACCGGTGCCGGTACCGCCACCATTGGAGCAATTCGAAAATGGTCCGTACAACGGTGCCAATCTCGACTGGCAGCCCTTCAATGGTGACCAGGCCATTCATGGAACCTTTGCCCGGATAGCCAACCCTGATGCAAGTGGGATAAACACCACAGAGCATGTAGGTCGCTACCAAAAAGGAGCATCGCCTTTTAGCACACTTACCGCATTTCTTCCTACCGGGATTAACCTCAGTTCAGCACCGCAGCTCAACCTTGACGTTTGGGCGCCAACCGGTGCTACAAATGTTACCCTGCAGCTGGTAAGTGCATCCGAAGGTACTAAAGAGCGCACAGCCGCTATCCCCTCCACTATGGAATGGGTAAGACTTGGATTTGAGTTTTCGGATTTCAGCGATATTGAAGATTTTGAAGAGGTTCGTCTGATTTTCGACAATGGCGTGGCCTCCTCTGCCATTTACTTCTTCGATAACCTGGCCCAAAGCCTTAGTACGGTAGATCCCTGCGAAGGTACCGAGCCCAACTTGCTCATTTATGACGATTTCGAATGCCAGCGCAATGCGAATTACACACTGGGAGCCAGCGATTTGGAAGTGGCAACTAACCCAGCACTGCAGGTGTCAAATGCCAGCTTAAAAGTTGGTAAATACACCGATCCCGCCAATGCTCCCTGGGCCGCATTGGTACTCGACCCGGGCGGAGCGATAGATCTCAGCATTTACAACCAGCTCAATATCCAGGTGTATGCAGAACAAACAGGTCCTTTACTCGTGAAGCTCGAAGGAGGTACCTCTCCGGCAAGGGAAATTTTTGTGGAGATTGATGCTGTAAATACCTGGAAGAATTATTCAGCCAATTTCAGTCCTTACGCTGGTGAAAACCACACTCGCCTGGTCTTGTTCTTCAATGCCGGTATTGGTCAGGCCACGGAAGATATCTGGTATTTCGACAATGTACAATGGGGACGTGCGCCATATACAGGTTGCGTTTCCACATTTGACCAAAGTGAATTCACTGTGGATAATTGGAGGTACTTTGCCAATGGTGCCCTGGAAAATGAGGCATTTACCACCGCGCCCAACCCCAATGTGGGTGGAATTAACACCAGTGCAACAGTGGGTGTTTTTCAAGAGGCCAGCGATGGTTTGATCTTTGCCGGTATGTTTGCAGACCCTGACGCCCCCATAAGTCTGCCTAACGACAACAAGACCATGCGTCTCAAGGTGCTCATGGATCAGCCTGCATTGGTAGTTTTCAAGCTGGAAGCAGGCCGGGATGGAGCGCCAAACTCCGGAGATGTGCCCAATCCGGCAACGGCCGATAACAACTACACCACGCCAGGTCAGTGGCAGGAGCTTACTTTTGACTATTCCTTCCTGCCAGATGATGCCCTGTATGATAGGATTACGCTAATTATGAACTTCCGGGAAGTACCGGCTACCAACAAGACCTATTACTTTGACGATATTACCATTGGCGGTTCCAGTTGTCCGGGATCAGTGGCTACTTTCGAACCGGTAGTATTGCCATTGCGTATCATGCCAAATCCGGCATATGACCGCCTCACCGTGGAGCATGCCGAAGGAGTAAACCACCTGATGGTACACAACGCATACGGCCAACTCGTGCAAACTTTGCGCGTACAGGGTCAGGAGAACCTGAACATTGATCTTACAGGCCTCAGCCAGGGCATGTATGTGCTTACAGGATACAACGCTCAGGGTCATTTGGTCGCCAACGCAAGGTTCATCAAGCAGTAATGCCGGATGAAAGAATATTTGACTCAATAAGACGCATGCTTCATCATTAGGCGTTGATTTCTTCATCGCCGAGGCGCGGAACCCTCCTTCCACGGGAGCGTTCTGCGTCTCGGCGGATGAATTACATTTTTAAAAACAAGGGGTAATGCGAATCCCAATTCTATGGATTGCGTTTATGGCAACGCTGAGCAGCGCTGTTTGCCAGACGAAGGCCGTAATTCAAACATCGGCGTCCAGAACGCCCTTCTCCAAGGAAGAGCTTCAAAAGCGCACCTTTTTATATTTTTGGGAATTGGCCGA
>CAYTNI010000218.1:0-5676 GCA_964439115.1 uncultured Saprospiraceae bacterium | reverse complement strand
GCCTCAAGGGGCAAATTCTACAAATTCAAAAACAAAGATAATCATTCCCTACCGATGTGGGCATGCAAACCAGGTATGTATCGCGTGTCCCATTTCGGATATGGACTGATTTTTTTTCCACATGTGTTTATTCACTTTTTTAAGATTACCTGCACCGAATAGCACATGTCTGAAAGCTTAGAGCCTTCCAATTTTCAAAAACCAGGAGGTTTTCCACATTTTTAATGGCGTTTTCCACCGGGTGATGGAACCAGCGGGCACAAAACCCCGTTTCCATTTGGAAGTTTTGGGGTAATTTTACCGCAATACTATCGAATCCATCCAAATGGCAGAGCCAAAAGAAACGGGAAAAAAGGTGGAAGGGGCTAACCGGCAGCGCCCTTCAGCGCAGCGCAAAAACGAGGACCTGTCGAATTACGTCTTTGGCAGGGTACAGCCCCAGGCACTGCCGCTGGAGGAGGCGGTACTGGGCGCAGTCATGCTCGACAAGAACGCATTGACAGTCATTCTGGATATTTTGCAACCTGAAAGCTTTTATGCTGATGCCAATCAGCAGATTTTCCGGGCCATGCGCCGCTTGTTCGACCGCTCCCAACCCATTGACCTGCTCACCGTCATGGAGGAACTGAAAAAGAGTGGCGAACTGGATGCGTGTGGAGGCCCTGTGTATCTTGCCGGACTTACCCATCGGGTTGCGTCTGCCGCCAATATCGAGTACCATGCGCGAATCATCGCCCAAAAGTTCATACAGAGGGAGTTAATTCGTGTTTCTACCAAAACCATTCGCGATGCATTTGAAGATGCCTCTGATGTTTTTGAGTTGTTGGATGAAGCGGAGCAGAATCTCTACAATATTGCGCAAAACAATATGAGCCGGGGCTACGAGAGTACGGGGGCGCTGGCGGGAAGAATGCTCAAGCAGATTGAAGAATTAAAAGATAAAAAGGATGGCCTTACCGGGGTTCCCACCGGGTTTACCAATCTCGACCGACTCACTTCAGGCTGGCAGCCCTCAGATTTGATTATTGTAGCCGCCAGACCCGCCATGGGAAAAACGGGCTTTGTCTTGTCTATGGCACGCAATATTGCCTTGGACTTCAAGAAAGCAGTTGCTGTATTCTCTCTGGAAATGGCCAATCTTCAACTCGTTTTGCGTCTTGTGTCCATGGAAGCCGAAATTTCGGGCAGTCAGCTCCGCAATGGCCAGATGAGTGAAGATGAGTGGAAACGTCTTCACAAGGCGGTAGAGCGCATCAGCGAAGCACCTATTTATATTGATGACACTGCCGGAATCAACATTTTCGAGCTGCGTGCCAAAGCGCGCCGAATGAAACTCCAGCATGATATTCAGCTTATCATTATTGATTATCTCCAACTTATGAGCGGTGGGCAGGATGGCCAACGTGGAAACAGGGAACAGGAAATCAGCAGTATTTCCCGGGCTCTGAAAGCGCTGGCCAAAGAACTCAACGTACCGGTCATCGCCCTTTCACAGCTCAGCCGCGCTGTGGAGATTCGCGGTGGCTCCAAAAAACCTCAGTTGTCTGACTTACGCGAATCCGGCGCCATTGAACAGGACGCCGATATCGTTTCTTTCATCTATCGCCCGGAATACTACGGCATCCAGGAAGACGAACAAGGTGTCAACCTCAAAGGTGTTGCGGAAATTATCGTCGCCAAGCACCGAAATGGCGCAGTGGATACCGTGAAACTGAGATTTACGGATAAATACGCCCGCTTCTCTGACCTGGATGAATTTGACTTCAACGCCATACCCTCGGGGACCTTTCTGGATCCCACACCTGCCAATGTCATCATACGCCCTTCCCGGATGAACGATGACGAGGACATTCCATTTTAATATCTCACACCATGCCAACTCCTCGTAAGCCGCGGCCAAAACGCGCACCCTCCTTTACCAAAAATCGCCGCCCGGAATTGCTCAAAAAGCAAATAAAGCAGGAAGAACAATGGCCCATGCGATTAAACAAATACATCGCACACTGTGGTATCTGCTCGCGCCGCCAGGCAGCCGAATACGTCAAAAACGGAAAGGTATCCGTCAACGGGAATGTCATTACCGAACCAGGCGTGGAGGTAACCCCCACCGACCAGGTGACATACAACGGGCAGGTAATAAAGCCTGAACTTCGCAAAGTGTATATTCTGATGAACAAACCCAAAAATGTCATCACCACTGCCGAAGATGAACGGGGCCGCACCACAGTGCTTGATTTATTACAAGGTAAAATCCGCGAACGCGTTTATCCCGTTGGCCGGCTCGATCGCGATACTACTGGACTGCTTTTACTTACCAATGACGGTGACCTGGCCCAAAGGCTCGCCCACCCAAGGCACAAAGTTGTAAAGGTATATAAAGTGACCTTAGACAAATCCCTGGCGTTGAAAGATATGGAAGCTATTCGGGAAGGATTGGAATTGGAAGACGGCAAAGCCCTGGTGGATAATATCTTCTACTACGAAGACAAAAAAAGCGAAATCGGTATTGAAATCCATATTGGAAAAAATCGCATCGTACGCCGTATTTTTGAACACCTGGGGTATCAGGTAATAGCCTTAGACCGGGTTTTTTATGCGGGGCTCACTAAAAAAGACCTCCCTCGCGGTCAATTCCGAAGACTTACCGAGAAGGAGGTCATTCAATTGAAACATTTCTCCTGAACAAAGGAAGGGCATTCTTATCTGGACAAATGCCCTTTCTTATCAGAATCTGAACATGCGCATGCCTGATGGCATTTGCATGCCTTGACCCGCAAACTTACCAAACTTATAGGTAAAACTTAATAACACGTAACGCCTCAATATACTTGTGCTCAAATCCTCGATAAAAGCGTCCCCAATCGTACGATTTACGTTGATGTTTTGGTTGAGTAAGTCGTATCCCTGAAGCCGCAGAGCCCCTGCGCTGTTTTTGAGGAATCGCTTTTCCAGATAGGCTCCTAAAATTACCGCCTCCTGATTGAAAGTTGCTGAACCACCCTGGTTGGATGTGAAACGCGCATCAGAGCCAATGACGAAGTTGAGCGGAAGTGTCCAATTGAAATCTGCAGAACCCGTGTAGTTAAAAAACTCATCATTCAGAAAAGTCTGTACAGACTGGCGGGCAAGATTGTAACTCGCATTGAAGCCGAAGCTGGCATCAAATTTCTCGTTCGGAGCAACCACCACGCGGAACCCCCCTCCAGTAGAAAGAGATTGGGTGGTATTATCGAGTGCATTAAATAAATTGGTGTATTTGTCTAAGTTGAAGTTGGCATTCAGGTTGAGATTGGCTTTGATTTTTTTAATCAGTGGCATCCCTACTGCCCCGAATGCACTGGCGGTCCAGGCCCCATCGGTATTGATTGGCATCACGGTTTGCTGGCCGCGGCCTGCGATGGTGGTGGCATTTACGATGCGGTTGTCTGTGAGTGAACCTCGCAAGGAGAGGAACATACTCCGCAGAGAGGCCATATTGAAGTTGTTAAAGTTGATATTGACGTTGTGAGAAATTTCCGGGTTGAGGGCGGGATTGCCCAGGCGGATATTCTGAGGATTACTCACATCGGGTACAGGTTGTAGTTGGTTGACCGTCGGGTTGCGGGCATTGCCGCGGTAGTTCAATCGAAGCCGCTTGCTTTGCGAAAAGTTGTAGTTGACCTGCGCGACAGGGAAGAAGTTGAGAAATGTCCTGGAAAACTCACCGTTTTGCTCGAGAGAAGTACTCTGAATGCTGCTTTCCTGCAGGCTCATGCCGAGCGTATAGTCCCATTTTAATTTTTGATAGCGGTAGTTGACCCCTCCCTGGTGAGTGGTAAAAACATTTTCGAAGCGATTGGAGAAAAAATCGTTCAATCGGTCAAATTGGCCGGTTTGGGCATCGAAATCGAATGTTTCTCGGTTGGAATTCTGAAAATTATTATTGAAGTCATAGTTGATTTCCAGATATTTATTTCTGCCAAGCGGTTCTGTATAGGCTAAGCGGGCACCGAGGCGCTGGTTAGTGCTCTGCTGAAAAGAACGTTGATTGAAGGCCGAATCCACAGGGATACCTCCATTGTTGGGAAAGAATCGGTTGTCGGACTGGTTGAGCTGTTCGGTGTCCTGGTCGTTATAGGAGCCGGTGAGATTAAGGGATATGGTTCTCCCAGCCTTGGCAAATTTTTGGCGATAGAGTAAATTCCCACTAAAGGAAGGCTGGTTGTTATCGGAATCCACCAGCGTATTGCCGCTGTTGAGGGGAATATTTTCAGCAGTCAGAGATTCATAGGTATTGGTATTCAGGCTATTTTGATTGAGGTAGGTTACGGATGGCCTGAAAATCAAAGACCGCAGCGTATCAATTTGATATTCCAAGTTCATATTCAGGCGGTGGTTGCCCCGATTGTTCTCGGAATGGCCTACCTGCAGATTGTCAAAGCTGCCGCCCTCAGGGAGTAGGGTTTGGCGTCGGCGTTCTTCGTCATTGACGGTATTTGCCTGACTTCCGAAATAGGAGCTATTGAATTTTAGTTTACCTTCTGACCATTCATTGCGATAGTTGAGCCCCCCGGCATAGGCGGTGGTGATACCTGCGGAGTTACCGCCGAGCAGTGCGTTGTTTAAGCCTCCGCTACCGGCACGGATCATTCGGGTGAAATCGCCGCCACCGCCACCTATAAGTTCAGACAGACCGCCACCTCTGCCGCCACCGAAGGAGGTGGCGAGGTCGGAGAAGGAAAATCCGAGGTCATTGACGTTGTTGGCACTGCCGAGCAAGGAAAGGCGCTCTTTCCCGCGAAAGCGGTTTAGATTGCCATTGCCGGAAAATCGGTTGCCGAGGTTGCTGTCGCTGGAAGGGCCTCCTCCAACTGTAGCGCGACCGAAGACCCCTTCGTTTTTATCTTTTTTGAGCGTAATGTTGATGGCTTTGCGCGTATTGCCATCATCAATGCCGGTGAATTGAGCCTGGTCTGATTTTTTATCTAGTACCTGGATTTTAGATACAATATCGGCAGGCAGGTTGCGGGTTGCCAACTTGGGGTCATTACCGAAGAATGGCTGCCCATCCACGGTAATTTCAGAGATATTTTCTCCCATGGCCTTGACACTACCATCTGTACCGACCTCAACGCCTGGTAGTCGTTTGAGCAGGTCTTCGACTACGGCATTATCCCGCATTTTATAGGCGGAGGCGTCGAACTCAAGAGTGTCCTGCTTGACCGTTACAGGGATTCTTTCTTCTTTAACGGTTACCTGGCCGAGCGTTATTTCCTGTTCTGTCAGGTTGATAATACCAAGATCAATGGTTCTGGTGCCTCGTTCAATGACCACATCCCGGACCTCGCTTTTAAAACCCAGGAAGGAGGCCACAAAGCGATACTGCCCATCGGCAATACCCTCGATTTGAAAAAACCCTTTGTCGTTGGAAACTGCTGAGTATGCCACCGTGGAATCAGTGGGATTTTGGAGCATGACGGCAGCAAAAGCAAGTGGCTCCACACCGGGTTGGCTTCGCAGGTAGCCTTTGACAACGCCATTTCCGGCGTTTTGGGCAAAGGCCATCCCCAGAAAGGCCATACAAAAGGAAATCGTTAGGAAGAAAATACGCATGAGCAGAGTTTTAAAGCAGAAGAAATAAATCCAGGTTTGAAATTATTGCCTCGGCATTTGACCCTGAAACTGAGCCCGCATACG
>CAYTNI010000217.1:0-5683 GCA_964439115.1 uncultured Saprospiraceae bacterium | reverse complement strand
GTTGGAAATAGCCGGGGTTCCTGGCGGGCATTCCCCCGGCAACTGCTGGGCAGTTAGGGTTCCTGCAAAATAAACACACAGCGCGAATAGCAGTACAATTTTTCTCATTGTTAATCCTGTTTCTGTAAATGTATATTTCCCTTCTCTTCGTTTTTCAAATTTCGGAGAATTCTCAAAAATCCAAAACCTTTCAGGGGCTGAATATTGAACCTGGAGGAATTGAACCGAAAAATAGTAAAACCTCCGAATATTCGTCAAATTGCGCCAATCGATAGCTTAAAAGCGCATTCAGAACAAAAGCGCGAAAATGAAGTTCATTCCCGCGCCTTGTTGTAGGACGCAAATATATTATTATTTACAGCCTTTGAGCAATTTCGAGCTGAAAAAAACCCAGGGAATAAATTTTACATTTGGTAAAAATCTTTTTTACCGGTTTAGGCCTAATGCCATCATTAATTTTAGGTAAACGGCTGTATTTTCATAGATTCCTCCAAATAACTCTGAACCGGGCCCATAAGCAAACACAGGAATTAAGGCTGCCGTGTGCTGGTCTGTAGTGAATGCACCGGCAATTGTATCCATTCTCGACCCTGGATTTATTGCAAAACCGCCTGTCTCATGGTCGGCTGTTATAACAACCAGTGTCTTTCCATCTGCCTGGGCAAAGTCAAGAGCCGCACCGATAGCCTCATCAAAATCAATCATTTCCCGTATGATATAGCGCGTGTCGTTGGCATGCCCGCCCCAGTCAATCTGCCCTCCTTCTATCATTAGAAAAAACCCCTTTTGACTTCTGGATTGCAAAAATGGTATTGACTTTCGAACGGCTACAGGCAGGTAGTCCCTACCGCTTTCCCGGGTGAGCGGACTTCCATCTGCCGTAAAAAACCCTAAGGGCTTAGTCGGGTCGAATATAAGCTCCGCAAGTTCACTTTCGGCATAATGGCTGATGAAGTAGCCATTTTTCTGAAGTGTAGCAATTAAATCACGTTCATCGGTATTTCTACGGTCAAAGTATTTTTTGCCACCACCAATGAATAAATCAATGCCGGAGTCAGCAAAGAACGAGGCTATGGCCTCTTCTGCATCACGTGAGGATACATGCGCAATGAAGGAAGCCGGGGTGGCATGTGTGATGGAAGTACTCGAAATCAATCCGGTAGCCAAACCGTGCTGCTCCGAGTGTTCTAGAATCGTCTTCACCGGCCGGCCATTGGCATCAACGCCGATGGCCCCGTTGTAGGTTTTTACACCGCAGGAAAAAGCAGTCGCGCCCGCGGCAGAGTCTGTCACCAGATTGTCTGATGCATATGATTTATGCAGGCCTGTAACGGTACAGCGCTCCAAATTCAGGCGATTACCATTCGCATACATGCCGGCAGTGATTTGGGTCAGCCCCATTCCGTCGCCAATCATCAAAATAACATTTCGGGGATAAACATCGAGTCTGGAAGGGCTGACAACAGGCTCCTGGGCAGGCCTGACCGGCGTACAGGCACTTATTATGATTGAAATAAGGACTAAAAAAAAGATGCGCTTCATCATGTTGATATCAGGTTGCTGAAATGTACCGCTTGCCGGGAAGAGCCCTAATTAACCCCTTGAATTCCAAATCGAGCAGGCGCGCTGCCATTTCGCTGTGAGTGATTTTGCACTCAAAGGTAAGGCTGTCAACACTTAAAGTGCCCCGCTCTTTCAATAAATTAACAATTATTTGTTCCTGCTCGCTGAGGATGTCAAATAAGGTGGGTTGCAGACTCCTGTGTTCGGATACCCCCCCTTCCCAACCCATGATATAGGCTACATCAGCCGCGCTTTCCATCAGATTTGCCTGATGGGTCTTGATAAGATGCAAACATCCCTGTGACATTTTGTCGTTCACCCTCCCCGGAACGGCAAATACGTCCTTGTGATATGTATTGGCCATTTTCGCTGTTATAATAGAGCCGCCACTGACGCCCGACTCCACAACGATTACGGCATCGCTCATCCCGGCAATAATCCGGTTGCGCATCGGAAAGTGCTCCCGGTCTGGCATGGTGCCGCTCGGATACTCCGCAATCAACCCGCCTCCTTCTACCATACGCGCTGCTATACTCCTGTGCTGGGAAGGGTAAATCCGGTCAAGCCCGTGCCCCAGAGCAGCAATTGTGGGAATGCCCAAATCCAGGCATTTTCGGTGAGCCAACCCGTCAATCCCAAAAGCCAACCCACTCATGATGGTTACCCCAAAACGGCCAAATTCCTCCACCAAAGCCTCACAAACCCCGGCACCATACGGACTTGGCGACCTCGTCCCGACTATTGCCACCGAACGGGCAGGATTCAAATCTCCATTGCCCTTGAAATACAACATAAGCGGACTGTCGCGGTACGGCTTGAGCCGCGAAGGGTAATTCTTGTCCAGATAAAAAAGTGGCCGAATACTATGCAACTCCATAAATCGCAACTCCCTTTCTGCCTGTTCCAACGCTTTGCTTCCCGTAATTTGAGCCGCGACAGCTTCCCCAATGCCCGGTATTCTGCAAAGGGCGCCCTTCTTGCTGCTGAAAACAGCACGGGCACTTCCGCAGTAACTAATGAGATTCCGCGCAGTAACAGCCCCCACCATAGGAATGAAGGTGAGGGCTACCCGGTAGAGCAACTCCGAGCCGGTATCCTGATTGTCCTGAGGGGCCTTTTTCCTTCTATCCATGTAAAATATTGTGACTTTACTTGTTGAAACCGTGGACAATATGCTATTTTTGTAAACATTTTAAAAAAAACTCGTCCTCGATGAGCAGTGGCAAAAAATTCTCTCGCCTCGAATTGATAGTTTTTGCAGGGTTCATCCTGCTCATCCTCATCTTCTCCATATCCCGCTGTAATGCCAAAAAAGAAGAAATGAGGCTTAAAATGGAGGCCGAGGCCATGGAAACCCGCATACAGGACTCTCTCGACCGCATCACCAATATGGCTAAAACCCTTCCCCAAAAAGATACTACCCCCACGCCACTACCCGAACCTAAAGTCGAAATCATCCGGGAGCAAGTAACCCCCCTTTTCGTCGTGCTCGAAGAACTAAATATGCGCGCTCAACCCAAACTCAACGGCACCCTCCTTGCTCGCCTCCAACTTTACGACGAAGTCTATTACATGAATGAAGTCAGTGATTTCAAACAAGAGGTCAACCTGGGAGGCGTAGTCTATAATGAACCCTGGATTAAAGTCAAAAACCAACGTGGACAAGTAGGCTGGGTATATGGCGCCGGAGTACATTACTATAAGTTTCGCCGCCCAGGCTAACCTTGCCACAATTTATTTAAACACCGCCGCAAAAATACCACTTTTTGTGTGTAAAAAAACTTGGTGTCCCATAATTCCCCATTCTTCGGATATCAACGGGTACCCTTCATGCGGTGAATCACAATATCCCTAATGTCATTTCTTATTTCTTTGCCTCCGGCAGTAAATACCTCCGGAGCATCAAACGGGTACTGCTTTAATATGCCAAGCCTCGCTTCCTTACCTTCTGCTACAAACTGTGGCATCACTACCGAATAAGTCTTCTCAGGAACAATCGGAATTCCCCCGGCCAGCCAACGACCTTCTGCATCCGGCTCAGGAGAGGCGCCCAGGAGCTGGAAATACCCGCCTTCTCCCTTGTTTTCGGTCATACTGATCCTAATCACCTCCTCCACCACAGCGCCAGGCAATGCCATCTTTACCAAACGACCGCCGTACGGGAATGTGCGCAAAACATCAAACTCAGTAACAGATCCTGAGAGGCGGTCATCCAATCGCATAGAACCACTGTTAATCCAATAAATATCCGCATCCGGAACCATCTCACGGAAAGCCTCGGTGGCCAAACGTCCGTAATTGGTTTGTTCCCGCCGGATTACAGATTCTGTACACTCCAGCGGAATAGTGGTTTGCATGACAATTTCCCTGGGACGATATCCCATTTTTTCTGCCCGCTCATATACCTTCTGTTCCCACTTTTCTACCACTGCTTTGGTCTCCGGGTCATCGGATATCGAGTCGTCAATTACCTTAAGCGTAGAGCGAATGCGCGTCATTTGGCTTGTCGGGTTCCAGGTGATGCGATGAATGTAAACGGTTTTGGCATTGGCGTCGGCCTTCGCAATTACCGTCTGCTCCACATAGTGCCCCATGTGATTGTGGTCGTGCCCTCCCATAAAAAGGGGCACATCGGGCGTGCCGGCTGCAAGCTGCATATCCTCATCAATGGCCAGGTGCGTAACCCCCAAAATCACATCAGCCTCGTCTTTTATTTGCTCACAGGTTTTGCGAAAGCTTTCCTCCACCGGCAAATACTTCACATACGGCTGTTGGTTAAAAGGCAATACAACCCCTACCAGCCCTACGCGTACCTTTTGGCCTCCCGGACTGCTGAACTCGTGTATGATATACCCGGGAACTGGTTGCACCACGTTGTTAACCTTATGCAAAAAAGGCTGTGCCACTCCATCCTTAACTCGAAGTACGTTGCTGCAAACATATTGAAACTCGCTTTGAAGAAGTCGTTTTTGAAGCAAATCGGGGTCCTTGATGTCAAATTCGTGATTTCCAAAAGTGGCGTAATCAAGCCCCAGGGCATTCAGCGTTTCCACCATTTGTAAGCCGGCAACGGACTCCCCGTCATCCTGCTTAAGAGTGCCCACAAAGGAGGGGCTTAAAAAATCACCGGCCAGTACAGCAATGGTATTGGGGTTTTCCTCCATGAGCTGCTTTTTCACGGTAGCTACCCGGGCCAGACCGCCTGATTTTCCCCCTTCGATGGGCGAAATTTCATACACGTCGTTGATCTGAAGGATGGTAAACTGTACGTTTTCCCCGTAAGGCGTGCTGACGCGGCATGCCTGAAAGGCCAACAGTATGCTGAGTAGATAAATAATACGCATGACATTCTTGTTTCCTGAAATTCCTATTTGAAAAACCTATCTCATCCAATTATTGCGGGATGGCAATTATAAATTCCGATCCACGGCGAGGCTCACTCTTTACGCTGATTTGCCCTCCGTGCTTTTCTACAATTTTTTTCACATAGGCCAGACCCAAACCAAATCCCTTGACTTGGTGTAAATCTCCCTGGGGTACCCGAAAAAATTGCTCAAATATGCTTTGTAAATATACCTTGGGAATGCCAATGCCATCATCACTTACAGCAACGTGAAGCCAATGCGGCTCTCTGGTGCAGGTAATGCGTATTTTTACCGTATCGTACGAGTATTTAACGGCATTATCCACCAGATTTTGAATGGCGTTGGCAAAATGCGTGCGGTCTAACACAGCAACCGGGTTGTCTAAGTGGTGTTCCAGAGTGATTTCGATTTGCTTGCCGTGGTGAATCCGGTATCGTTGAATGATATTTTCCAGCATCTCCGGGATATGAACAGATTCAGGCTGAATGTCAAACTCGCGGCGATCTTCCAGTGCGATATTGAGTACTTTTTCCACTAAGGTGGAAAGCCGGTAGAGCTCTTGCCGCGAAATTTCAAGATAATCCCGGGTTTTTTGGGGGTCTTTCATTGCATCAAACCGCTCCAGCGCTTCAACCGCTGCCGAAACAGTCGCAATGGGGGTTTTTAGCTCATGGGTCATGTTGTTGATGAAATCATTCTTGATTTCAGAGAGTTTTTTTTGCTGTAAAATGGTTCTCAGCATGTAAATGAACGCC
>CAYTNI010000216.1:0-5774 GCA_964439115.1 uncultured Saprospiraceae bacterium | reverse complement strand
TTCCCAGCATATCAATGAATATGGTGAGAAAAATAGCGGGCAGGCCGGAGGGTTTGGATGTGCCGCCTTGGCTGGGAGTTTTCATCATGATTTAGGAATGAAACAAATCCCGCACATGGAGGTAGATGTTGGCGCCCATGAATGCCATCAGTGCCAGGCCTCCGATGCGCATCCACCAGCCGTTGGTTTGCCGGAATTGCTCTGCCCGCTCCCGGAATTCGGGGTTTCCAAAGCTGAGGAAGCCGCGGGAAAAGAGATATACATACACTCCAAGGGCAAAAAGCAGCACTTCAAAAAGAAGACCCAAATATTCCATAGGTTAATCAGATTAAAAGGGTAAGATTAGATGAGCTCTTCAAAATTTCCGGTTTTCCGGTTTTTACGCACCTTATCCCAGTGAAAATAGCGACCATTCATGACGATATAAATTCCTGGTGGCAAGGTTTGTGCGAAAGCAAGTGCAGAACCGAGATTAAAAAAGCCGTCTGATGAAGTGCCGAAAGCATAGGGAATCATGGCTCCGGTCAGGACGATGGTTTTGTCCTGGAAGTCAGTTTGTGCAAGATGACGTGCGGTTTCCACCATGCGGTCAGTGCCATGTGTGATGATGATATGGCGGAAGGAACTTCGACGGCAGTTGTGGGCGATAATCTCCCTGTCTGCCTCGGTCATTTCGAGGCTATCTACCATCATGAGGGTTTTGATATCCACCTCGAAAGTGCATCGCCCTCGGCTGAACATTTCCGGGAGGTGCGTATCTTTGAAATACAGTTCTCCGGTGATGAAATTATACTCCTTGTCAAAGGTTCCTCCAGTGACGAAGACCTGGACCATACACGGTTTTATTTAATGATAAACAAGCTATCGTCGAGGCCTTCGTTGATGGCAGCTTTTTCAACTTCCATGGAAACGGTAATGGGCATTGCTCCTGAGAGTTTTACCGTGTAAGGAATTTTGATTTTGCCCAATGGGCGGTAATCGCTGAAGTCAGAGATTACCACATTTTCGCCTTCTGTAGTGACTGAGCGGATTTTGAGGCCGGATTCCATATCGAAATAATCGCTGGAGGTATCGCCGCCGGGGCCATTCACATCCACGCGGTAAGCTTTAACGCCTTCCACATCTTCAATGCCTTTAAAGACCAGGGTAAAACCATCAGTATCGTAGGATAATTCGGGGAACAAGAGCGCCTGTCGTTTGGCGGCCATGGTAGCGGCCTCGTCCAAAGGTTGTTTTTGCCCCATTGCGGTCATTTCAACGCGAGCCCCATCGCACTTGACCTGGTTGAGCGTCATACCGGAAGCGGTTATGCTAGTAAGCATTTTACCTGGGGCTTTTTTGTGGCTGATGGATTGAATGGCCATGCCTTGAACTTCCGCTTTCATGTGTAGGGTCATGTCAGTTACTGCGTCGAGGTTTTCGCGGCCACCAATAGAGGCGAGGTAGTCTTCAAGGATGGTCATTGCGTTAACGCCATCAGGCATGAGGGTGTGTTGGTTGTCGAGGGGGTTGCCGAAGTAGTCGTAGAGTTGTACTTTGCCATCTCCGTCGAAGCGCTCCAGCTTAGGCGCGACATCAGCATTGCCTACTACTACAATCCATGCGTTTTGGGAGAGCAGATATTTTTGTGCCATGGCCATGACATCCTGGGCTGTTACTTTGCCAAGGGTTTCCAGGTAGGTAGCGTAGTAATCCCTGGGTAGTTTATAGCGTGCGATATTTAAGGCATAGCGTGCCACATTTTCGGGCTGTTCCAGGCTTCGGGCGAAGCTGCCGTTCATGACACTTTTCACCATTTCAAGTTCTGGAGCAGGTACGGGCTCGGTTTTGAGCTTTTCCATTTCAAATAAAAATTCTGTGATGGTGCTGTCGGTCACTTCATTTCGCACGGCACCGCCAGCTCTGAATGCTGCGATGTATCTATCTGGGCTGAGCGAGGAGCTAACACCATAGGAATAGCCTTTATCTTCGCGAACATTGGCATTGAGGCGGCTACTGAAATATCCTCCGAACAAAGTATTCATCACACTTGCCTTGATGGCATCAGGATGACCAGGCGTGAGTTCAACAGGGAAGGTAATACTGATTACGGATTGGACGGCACCGGTTTTTTGAACGAAAGCCACTTTGGGTTTTGAAGGTGTCTGAGGGGTTTCAAATTGCTCGGCCAGGATATTGCCCTGGCGCCAGCCTGCAAAGTAGCGGTTTGCTAAGAGTTTAGCATCTTTAAGCGTGATGTCTCCCACCATTACGAGGTAGGAAATTTCCGGGCGGAAGTAGCTGTCGTAGAAAATTTTGCAATGTTCAATCTTAATGGTCTCCACAGATTTCTCGGTGGTCAGTTCGCCATAGGGGTGATCCTTGCCGAAGGCCACCACACTGGAGACATTGGCAGAGATGGTATTGGCGTCATCTTTGGAGGATACGATACCGGAGATCGTTTGCTTTTTCAACTTGGCAAACTCTTCCTCTGGAAAGGTAGGGTTTAGAAGCATATCAGACATTACTTCCAGTAGCTTTTCGCGGTGCCTGGAAAGTGCTGCTGCTGCAATTCCCGAGCTGCCGGCAATCAGGCTGGCACCGATAAAATCTACGGTTTCGTCAATTTGCGATTTGGAGCGGGTTTTAGTGCCCCGTGCCAGCATTTGGCCTGTCAGATCTCCCACGCCTGCCAATTCCTGTTCCTTGACCAGAGGGAAGTCCATAAGCAACTGAAAGGATACTTTGGGAAGTTTATGATTTTCAACCACGATAACGCGCAATCCGTTCTGCAGCTGAAACTCTTGATAATCGCCCATTAAAATCTTTGGGGGTGGGCCCGGCTGGGGAGCCTGTCTGCGAAAATCGTCCTGAGCCACCAGTGTAAAACTCATCAGGAATAAGAGAACAAAACTTAAGGTATGCAATTTCATAAGGTGGAATTTTTTGGTAGTAGGCTGTAAGATTTATCAATTGGCCATATCGGATAAAAACTTGATGCGCACCAGACGGATTTCCTCCATGGTGATTTCTTCTTCGCGGAGTACTTTGTAGGCTTCTTTTACATCATCCGTATCAGAGTGCATAAAGTAGTCATAAATGTCCTCTCTAACAACTTCATCAATGGCATCTTTGAGGTAGTAGTCAATATTCACTTTTGTACCGGATTCAACGATGGCGTCGAGTTCATCCATGAGTTCATCCATAGTTAATCCAATGGAATGAGCCACATCCTCGAGGTCAATTTTGCGGTCAATATTTTGAATAATGCTTACTTTGACCTTTGATTTATTGGCCATTTGTTTGACCACTACTTCTGTTGGCCGTTCGATGTCATTTTCTTCCACGTATTTGCGGATGAGGTCAAGGAAGGGTTTGCCGTATCGGGTAGCTTTTCCGAGGCTTACGCCGCTGACCTTGGCCATATCTTCCATAGAAATGGGATACTGGATGGCCATATCTTCGAGCGAAGGATCCTGGAAGATGACATATGGCGGTACATTGAGGCGCTTGGCTTCCCTGCGCCTAAGGTCTTTCAGCATATTGAAAAGGCTCTCGTCCAGTACGCTGGTTCGTCCTTGTGGTTCGTCGGACTCAGGAAGTTCCTTATCGAAGTCGTGATTGAGCGGAATGAGGAAAGACTGGGGGTTTTTGATGAAATCCTGCCCTTTTTCAGTCATTTTGAGCAAGCCATAGCTTTCAATATCCTTGTTTATCAGGCCGTTGAGCATAGCTTGTCGGAGCACTGAGCTCCAAAAATTTTCGTCTTTTTCTTTTCCTGTGCCGAAGAGCGCTTTTTTGTTGAAGCCGAAGTCGAGAATTTCCTTGGTTTCATTGCCCGTGACGAAGTCGATGATGGGTTTGATACCAAAGTGCTCGTCGAGGTCCACGATGGATTTAAGGGCGGTAACCATTTCCTTTTTTACTTCGATGCGAGCTTTGGGGTGCCGGCAGTTATCGCACATGTTTTCGCATCGGGAATCATCATAGTCCTCGCCAAAGTAATGAAGCAGGAAGCGGCGTCGGCAGGCGGTTGTTTCGGCGTAAGCCATAACTTCCTGCATGAGTTGAGCGCCCATTTCCCGCTCTGCTACGGGCTTGTCGCGCAGGAATTTCTCCAGTTTCAGAATATCCTTGTAGGAATAAAAAGCGATGCAGCGCCCTTCGAGGCCATCCCGGCCGGCGCGGCCTGTTTCCTGGTAGTAATTTTCAATACTTTTGGGAATGTCATAATGGATGACGAAGCGCACATCGGGCTTATCAATGCCCATACCGAAAGCGATGGTAGCCACGATGACGTCAATTTCCTCCATGAGGAAGTCATCCTGGGTTTGCGAGCGGGTTTTTGCATCAAGCCCGGCATGATAAGGTGCTGATTTTATACCATTGACGAACAGAGTTTTGGCTATATCTTCAGCAGCTTTTCTGCTTTGTACATAAATGATACCCGATTGGCCGGGCATGCTTTTGATAATCTGTACGATTTGGCGCAGTGTCTGCTCCGGTTTGCCTTTGGGACGAACTTCGTAGTAGAGGTTTTCGCGGTTGAACGAGGATATGAAGGTGTTGTGTTTCCTCATATTCAGGTTCTTGATGATATCCGATTGTACTTTGGGGGTAGCGGTTGCCGTTAGAGGGATGATAGGAATTTCCTTGCCGATGGCATCCAGCATAGACCGAATCCGCCGGTATTCCGGCCTGAAGTCATGCCCCCACTCGGAGATGCAGTGCGCTTCGTCCACTGCGACGAAGCTAACGTCCACCTGCTGGAAAAATTCTATATTTTCATCTTTGGTAAGGGTTTCGGGAGCAATGAACAGCAGCTTGGTTTTGCCGTCGCTGATATCTTGCTTGACTAATTTCATTTGAGCCTTGGTGAGCGAGGAGTTTAGGAAGTGAGCCACATCGTCACTTTGGCTGTAGCCGCGTATCGAGTCCACCTGGTTTTTCATCAAAGCGATGAGCGGGGAAATGATGATGGCAGTGCCCTCGAGCATGAGTGCTGGGAGTTGGTAACACAGGGATTTCCCTCCTCCGGTTGGCATGATGACAAAGGTGTCTTCTCCCCTCAGCAAACTTTGAATTATCTGCTGTTGCATGCCTTTGAATGCATCAAACCCAAAGTAGCGCTGTAAGGCCTGCTGTAAGGTGAGTTCGCTGGTCAGTGTCATAATTGATATCCTTTTTGACCTGTTGGCATTTCATTACCATCGTCATCCAGTATTTTCAACTCCATATTACGAACAGGTTTACCTGAAGAACCAAAAATAACATCGTTAGGTACATTCGATGAAATAACTGGAGAAGCCTCAGTTAAACCATAACCCTGGCAAATTGGCATTCCAATGGCGTAAAAGAAGCGTTGCAGTTCAACATCGAGCAAAGCGCCACCACCAATAAAAAATTGCAATTTACCTCCGAATCCTTCACGAATCTTCGAAAAGAGAATTTTGTCAAAAATCCACAACAAAGGCTTTAATAAGAAACGGAATCCTCTGCCGCGGTTATTACCATACCCATTGTGTTTGTACGCAACTTTTAAAGCAAACTGGAATACTTTGTACAATGTTTCTCCTTTTTTTCTTATCCCTGCTTCAATATTTTTTCTGAATATCTTGGAAAATGCAGGAACACTCATCATTATGGTTGGCTGAATTTCTTTGATGTTAATAGGAATATTTTTCAATGTCTCCATTGTTGTTTTGCCAACCTCAACCGAAGCAATGCTTGCACCTTTGTACATAAATACATAAAGACAGGAATTCTCCTCGTACAGGGGATCCAGATCCTGGGTA